>DASSAY010000180.1:0-3298 GCA_035699185.1 Balneolaceae bacterium
TTGCCGGCGGTATGGCAGGCGGCGGGGGACTGGGAGCACGCCGAACGGCCGATTTACTCTCAAAATCGACAACGGTTCTTGGTACTGCCCTGTTGGCACTTTGCTTGCTGGCCAACTTTGCCATTGAACGCGGCGGACCTACTGAAAGCGCCGTGCAACAAAGCGGGGTTGAAGTTCCTGTTCAGCAAAATGGCCTGGATGGTCAATCTCAAACCCCATCCGCCGTTCCGCTTCCTGAAGAAAACCAAAGCAATGGCAGTAACACCGATACCGGCGACGGCAATTAATCGAAATTTTCTTAGTGAATTACTAAAAGCCTGACTCGAATAGTCGGGCTTTTTTTGTTGATGAATTTAAGCTGGGACATATCCTCTAACTCCTTCCCTATTGCCGAAAAACGTGGCAACAAGGAAGGAGGACAGAATCTGCTCTTCAAAAGCCCCTCCTTGTCCGCTGCTTTTGGCGGATAGGGAGAGGTTGAGGTGGGTCGCGGTAGAGACGGTCGAATCCGGCTTCACGATTTAAAGCCCAAATGGGCCGCAAGTTTGTAACTTATGCCACAGCAATCTGTTAAATCCGCTTCATCAGCGCTCCTATTTACCAATACAAAACCGCGAGAATATCGAATCCAAAACATCCTCAGTAGTAATTTCGCCGGTAATTGCCCCCAAATCTTTGAGCGCCGAACGCAGGTCAATAGACAGGAAATCGCCGGTCATGCCCTGGCCAAGAGCTTGAAGCGCGCTTCGCACATTTTTTTGGGCCTTCGCCAGCGCATCACGGTGGCGGCTTGAAGTTACCAGCAGGCTTGAAGCATCATAATGTTTATTTTCCAGGGCGCGCTGCTTCATGAGTTTTTCAAGGGCGTCAATCTTTTCGCCTTCCAGGGCTGAAATCTTGAGATCATAATTTAGTCGCTCATCATCCACTTCAACGGCAATATCGTTTTTAGTGCCGATAAGAATGAAAGGCGTATCCCTGGCATTTTTTTGAAGCCGGGCAATGTCTTGCCGCTCTTCATCCGTAATCTCCTGGGAAAGATCTTTCAAATAAACCGCCAGATCTGCCTCTTCAAAGGCCTTTTGGGATCGCTTCACACCTTCGGCTTCAACGGCATCAGTGGTTTCTCGAAGTCCCGCAGTGTCCGTCAGGGTGAAGCGAAGCCCCTCATAGCTCCAGTCCACATCAATGGTATCACGGGTGGTGCCGGCAATTTCGGTAACGATCGCCCGCTCTTTGCCCACAAGCGTATTCAGCAAGGTCGATTTCCCCGCATTCGGCAAGCCGATGAACACTGTTCGGACGCCGTGCTTTACGAGCCGCCCCGTTTCGTAGGTAGCCAGCAACTCATCAATCTCTTCATCCAACTCTTTTAGCAGCTGCTGAAGCTGTTCTTTGTTGGCGAACTCCACGTCTTCTTCTACAAAATCGAGCTCCAGTTCAACCATGGCTGTGGCATCAATAATCTGCTGACGAAACTGCCGGATGTGTTCTCCGAGCCTGCCTTCAAGTTGCTGGTGAGCGGCGTCCAGCGCTTTCCGGCTTTTGGCGTGAATGAGGTCGGCCACGGCCTCGGCCTGACTTAGTTCCAGCTTTCCGTTCAAGAAAGCCCGCTGGGTGAATTCACCCGGTTCGGCGGGACGAATACCCAGCTCAAACATCACCTCTAAAACCGATTGGGTGATTAAAACACCGCCGTGACACGAAATCTCTACCGTTTCTTCACCTGTATAAGATTTGGGTGAGCGAAACAGGGTGATGAGCACTTCATCAACCACCTGTCCATCTTTATCCACAATTTTGCCAAAATGAACGGTGTGAGTAGATTGCTTCGTCAGATCTTTTCCCCTAAAAGCTTCATTCACCCTTACGATAGCATCCTTCCCCGAAACGCGAATCACCGCAATACCGCCTTCACCAACGGGAGTAGCGATGGCGGCGATGGGAGCCTTTTGTGATATTTGACTGGTTTCCATCATTAAGAATAAGGAAAAGCTTTTGGTTAGTTTTTCTCTAACCGCTTTTTAAAAATCATCACAAAATAAGGATGCTACGTTTAACAAAACAGTTTACAGCTTTATTGGGCTAATATAATAGATATCCTCGATGGTATAGCTTTCAGAATTGCTGTTGACGGCCATATAGTCATCAGAATCGGAGCCCTGCTACCGAAATGAGTTATTTACTTCTTGAGAAAGACGTTATATTTCTATCTTTCCCTTGCTACTGAAATCTCCCCAGCTTTAGAACTTCCTACTAAAATCCCCCTACGCCCCCTTTGGGAAAGGGGGGAATACTCTGGGTGGGTCCACAACTACAGCTTAAGCCATAAGTTGCCAACTTGCAGCATTATTGTGCATACATTCAGACTAACCAATCGAGTGAAGAATGGTTTTCTTTAAACTTTAACATCTCATCAAGGCGCTTTGTAACCCATTCTTGAATTTCTTCAAGCTGATTTTCTTCCTCCATAAAGCTAACCAGTTTTTTCTCAAATCGCAGATGAAATCCATAATCATCGCTTTTGCTAAACACCTCGGAATAACGGCTTATCGCTACTACATCTTCAATAGTATAATCCATATCGGCCATATTTCTTTCCTCTAAAAATTGATAAAAGATTTCAATTAACAAGTTATCTTCCATTCGTTCCTTCAGAAACGAAGCAATATCTGCCCAATAAAACCGCTTAAAGTTTACACAGGATATTTCTTTAGGATGACAAAATTGGGAGCAATACCTCAGGTAATAGTTTCGCGGATTAAGATCTTCATTGACCAGATGATTTAAAACATCTACGTACTTTTCCAGTTGTCCGTTACCTTCCGAAGCATTAACCTTCATTTCCAGAAAACAATAACTCTTTTCTGAAGCAAAAACCATATCAACTATACTCTTTTCTCCTTTTGGAGATAGTGTTGTTGAGTATTGACCCTGAAGCGGGTATCATCTTCAATCTGCAACACCTCCCAAACAAAATCCTGTAGCAGCTGTTGATCTGTTTGCAGAACTCCGGCCAGACATTCGGTACAAAAGTCCTCCAGCTGTGTCTGAACTGAATCAGAATGAGGCATATAGTTAATTATGCGACTAAAAAGATTTTTATCTGTTACCATAAACATCTCATTTATAAAACGGGAGTACAACTCCCTTTGAGCTTATAATACAACTCCTTCTGAATCAAAGCTTCTAAAGTTAGCTACACAATCTTTGTTATTTCCATTTTAAAGTATCCTTATTAACTAATTCGTTTACAGCTATATTTCTTCTTAGAAGCTCATTCTACACTCCCCTCCAC
>DASSAY010000181.1:0-5694 GCA_035699185.1 Balneolaceae bacterium
AGCCGTTTTCCGGGCGGCACCAGGCTCCCCGCTGCGACAATTACGTCTGATTCAATAATCGCTTCATCCAAAACAGTGGCGTGAATACCGATCAAAACACGGCTATGAATGGTGCAGCCGTGAATCATGGCGTTGTGTCCCACCGTTACCTCATCCCCGATTTTGGTAGGCCCGGTTTGATTCATCACATGAATACAGCAGTTATCCTGAATATTGGAACGGCTGCCGATTTCAATCCAGTTTACATCACCCCGAATGGTGGTGTTGAACCAGATGCTGCTTTCGGAGCCGAGCGTTACATCACCAATCACATCCGCGCTGGGCGCGACAAAAACCGATTCATCGTACTCGGTACGGCTATCAAGGAATTCATAAATCAAGCCTAACCCTCTTCATTTTGGTTGATGTAGGTTAAAACCAGCGCTTTGAAACCTTCATAGGTACGAGGTAAGCGCCTCACTTTCTCGCCTTCTATAAAAAAGGTAGGCGTGGCTTGCACCCCGCGCCGAATGCCCTCCCGCCGCGATTCCATCACGATTCTCTGGGTCTCACCCGAATTCAGGTCTTCTTTAAACTGTTCGATATCGAGTCCGAGCCGGCGGGCATAATCCACAAAAATAGCAGTCGGATTTGCTGAACTTGCCCACTCCTGCTGGTTTTCGAACAACAGGTTATGCATTTCAATAAATTTGCCCTGGTTGCGCGCTGCCTGGGCCGCACGGGCAGAGATCGCGCCATAACGATGGCTTCGCAAAGGAAAAAAGTGCTGGGTAACCTCAATTTTATCTCCCAGATCTTCCTTTAATTTTTTTACAAAAGGATGATAATAAGCGCAGGCAGGACATTGATAATCGCTGTATTCGGTAATATGTATCGTCTCATTTTCGGTAGAATCTTCCTGTGCTTTAACTGAATTGAAAGCTGCAGAAGTCACGAAAAACGCCGCGCCTAAAAAAATAATTGTAGATAATTTTTTCATTGTACTAATACTTTTTTCGATTTGTTTTGTTATAACGATTTTTTCAATTAAAATATTTGATCTTATCAAATCAAGCACTCACTCCTCAAGCTTCTCCGCGGCTTCAATCATTTCCAGCCGGGTTTGCTTAAATTCGTCGCCCTCATCCCACCTTTGCATATCCCGGGCATTTATAATGCGGTAGCCGGCCCTGAAGATCAGCCTTACATCCTGCACCATGCCGCTCAAATCCCAGTATTGATTGATTTCATCATTCACGGTATGATAATTAGCAGCTTCCACACTGTCAATTGTAGCTAAATAACCGGCCGGTTTGTCGATAAATTCCGTACCGGCGTTGGGAAAGATAGCAGGAATGCCCACTTTCGCCAATGAAAAGTGATCGGAACGGTAAAAATAGCCGCGGTCGGGATGGGGATCCGGCTTTACGGTTCGTCCCCTTTCGGTTGCCACTTTTTCAATTACGTCGCTTGCCGTGTTTCGTCCATAACCCACCAGCACAAGGTCTTTGGTTTTGCCATACACATTCATGCCATCCAGGTTGATGTTAGCGGTAACTTTACCGGGGTGAACCGTGGGATGAGCCGCCCAATATTTTGATCCCAGCAAGCCTACTTCCTCGGCTCCCACAAATAAAAACAGGATGCTTCGCTTAAGCTGTGGCTGCAATTCTTTATAAACTCGGGCGAGATTCAACACCGCACTCACTCCCGCTGCGTTATCCAGTGCTCCATTGTTGATGGAATCGCCTTCTACCGGCTTTGTAATGCCTAAATGATCGTGATGAGCAGTGAACACAAGATATTCATCCTTAAGTTGATCATCGTTTCCTTCAATCACCCCGAGTACATTTTTGGTATTCATCTTTCGGTAGGTTGCCGATAAATCCAGGCTTAATTTCAAATCCTCTAACACCACCGGCTCAAACGAACGGCTCTCAGCGGCTTTTAGCTGCTCCATTAAATCAAGACCTGCACTTTCGAAAAGTTTGGCGCTCGCATCTTTCGTAAGCCAGCCGTTAAATTCGGTGAGAGAACTTTTCATCGCCTCATTATTCCGCAGGTAAAACCGCTCGCCGCTCCAGCTATTGGCAACCACATTCCATCCGTATCCCGCAGTGGGTGTGGTATGAATGATAAGAACGCCCAGCGCCCCCAGTTCGCGGGCCTTTTCGTATTTGTAATCGTATCGTCCGTAGTACAACCGTGCATCACCCTTAAAAAGCTCAGGATTTCCGGCAGGATCACTGTTTTTCACAATTAAAACCTTCCCTTCTACATCAGCCCCTTTAAAATCATCCCAGTTTTCTTCGGGAGCCTGGATGCCATAACCAACATAAATTAATTCGGCATCTTCAATAGAAACTTCTTCTTCCAGGTTACTTGGCCATGCCATAAACTCTGTATAATAATCGAAGGAGTGAATGGTATCGCCGTTTTTAGTGATGTGAATTTCAGCATCCTGAGCCGTTTTTTGTCCGATCAAAGGCACATCTTGAACATAACCGCCATCTGCCGCCCCGCCCTTAATGCCAAGTTCCTTAAGCTGACTAACCAGATAATTAACTGTTTTTTCTTCACCTATCGTACCGGTAGCACGTCCCCTGAACTCATCAGATGAAAGGATTTTGATAGGTTCCATCAGGCTTTCTTCGGTAATGGTGTGGGCAAGCTGGTCGATAGGTGAACTACATCCTGCCAACATGAATGCAACCAATAAAAAGAATACCTTTTTCATTTTAAAAGCTGTTTGTAGAAGTTTAATTTGGGGAAGGCATAAAGTACTATCTATTTTTTATTTTTGCTAAAATTGAAAAAATTGTACCCTACAAATTATTACCCGCTAAGGCGCTAAGGAGGCGCACGGACGCAAAGGAATTTAAAATTAGCTTAAGAACAAATGTCCCAATCATTCAATGCGCTTATTGTAAAAGAAACTGGCAATGGCTCCTTTCTGCGATCAATCCAAAAATGGAATGTTGACGATCTGCCAGAGAACGATGTGCTGATTCGAATCCGTTATTCATCCCTTAATTATAAAGATGCCCTTTCGGCTTCAGGCAATCAGGGGGTAACGAAAAATTATCCACACATTCCCGGTATTGATGCGGCAGGCGTGGTTGAAGAAAGCCGCGATGAACGTTTTTCCCCGGGCGATACCGTTCTTGTTACCGGTTATGATTTAGGGCAAAATACTTTTGGCGGATTCAGTGAATATATTCGCGTTCCGGCTGATTGGATAGTGCCGCTTCCTGAAGGCCTCACCCTTCGCGAAAGCATGATTTTAGGCACGGCAGGGTTTACCGCTGCCATCGGCGTTCATCACCTTCAATCAAATGGCGTTCAATCCGAAGACGGAGAGGTTCTGGTGACGGGCGCCACGGGTGGAGTGGGGACGCTGGCAGTGGCGATACTCTCCAAAATAGGATACAAAGTAGTGGCTGCTACGGGCAAAATGGATCAAAAGGATTTTCTTCATGAAATTGGTGCTGACTCGGTTATCCATCGTGATGAAGTGCAGGATGCATCATCAAAACTGCTGCTCGCCAGCCGCTGGGCGGGGGGGATTGATACAGTGGGCGGCATCATGCTGGATACGGCTATTCGTCAAACCAAACATAACGGAACCGTAGCTTGCTGCGGAAATGTGCTGGGGGCCGAGCTTCACACCAATGTCTATCCTTTCATTCTTCGCGGCATCAGCCTGATGGGAATTGACAGCGGAAACTGTTTGATGAGTTTGCGCAAAGCCTTGTGGCAAAAACTGGCTGCCGACTGGAAACCTGAGCAACTAAATCTGTTAGCAAAAGAAGTTTCTTTAGGCGGGCTGAATGAAGAAATTGAGCGAATTTTACAGGGTAAACAAGTGGGGCGCGTGGTCGTAAACCTTGCCTAAGCGGTTTTATTTAGTGAAGCGGCCTGCTGTTGAGTTCCAACAGATTTATCATAATTGGCAGCTTCAAGAAGTGGCTTATTGAGTTCATTTCTGCTTACCGGTTTTTTTAGATAAGCGATGAAATTCGTTTTTTTAGCGCGTTCATAATAGTAGCGATCGGAGCTGCCGGATAAATAAATGACAGGTATGTCGGAATTACGGCGAATGATTTCCATCGTCTGGATGCCGTCTAAATCTCCTTTCAAAGAAATATCCATCAGAATGATATCGGGCTTAAGTTCAGCAACCTTAGCAATGGCTTCGGAACCTTCACGTACTTTGCCCACAACGTTAAATCCCAGCTTTTTTATGAGCCGTTCTTCGACCATCGCAAGCAGTAAATCATCCTCAACAATTAAAACCCTTCCCCTTTCTCCTTTCTCCATTTGTACCCGTTTTTAAAAATGTTTGCCAACATTAGAAATATTTAATAAATGAAAATGTAGTTAAAATTTTCTAATGTTCAAAACAGGAGCTTTGGGAAGAAAAGTAGAATGGGTTGCTAACTCGTCAAAGAATATTTTAAAACTAAGCGTTAGTCTTTATTAAAAACTACTTATCAGAATCCGGACTATATGAAAATCACATCAAGTACAGCGGGTTTGGACTAATGCACAGCACAAATATCACCATGCTCAGCCAGCCGAGGGCTTTTCGGGTGGGACTCAAATTTCGCTCATAGATGGCAGGCGGATGCTCAACCCCTACCAGCCAGGCAATGAAAAACGACCAAACCACCCAAATTAAAGAGCCCGAACTGCTGATGCTGCCAACGATCACGTAAAAATAAACAGCGGCTATCGCAAGTGATGAAACCAAAACCGGGGCGATCCATTTATGTTCGTTATGAAAGGCTTTGCGAAGCAGTAAAAACAGGATTCCTGCCCAAACCAGCCAACTTAAGGTTCCGACAGCGGTATCATATTCACCCAACCAAAGATGGATGAACGGAATCGCTTCAATCCCGCCAAGCGTTACCAGGGCGGCGAAAAACAGGCGGGCAACGATCTTGTGTTTTTTGTAGCCGATGAGTGAATAGAGAATATGACCGCCATCAAGCTGGCCGATGGGCATCAGGTTGAGGGCAGTGAAAAAGAGGCCGAGCCAACCCGCGAAAAGGAAGGGATAGTGGTACATCTCCCACATGGGCGGCACATTTTCAAAGAATGATGCCAGAAAAGAATAAAGCAGGGTGTTGCCTACGACCAGCAAGCTGCCATTGGTTTCTTCGGGCGGACTTTTGGGATAGCTGCCATTTTGCGCTACATATTGCTGGATGGCATCATGTCCCTGAAAATTTTGAATGTACCCGGGCTCGGGCAGGGTTGAAAAGCCAACCAGCAGGATGATGAGGGAGACTACGAATCCCGCCAGCGGACCGGCCACACCTACATCAAACATTTTGCGCGTGTCGTTGATTTTCTGTTTGATGCGAATGACCGCACCAATGGTACCGATACCCAGCGGAATGGGGATGAAATACGGAAGCGTAACCTTCACCTTGTGGTAAAGCGCGGCAAAATAATGGCCGAATTCGTGCACGCCCAGAAAGCCGAGTAAAAGTCCCGCAAAGAGCATTCCGCGATAGAAATCCGATAATGATGGCAGAGAAGCCGGGAAAATAGAAGGTTCAAAACCCACAAAAGCGGCCCCGGCTAAGGACACCGTTATAAACGTGGTGATGAACAGCGCCAGATGTTTGAGTATGGTTTTGGTATCCGGCTTGTTGGGCTGCTGTTGTTTTACAAATGGAGGCTTTTCCAGGGATTCTTCAAAAGTAA
>DASSAY010000182.1:0-2273 GCA_035699185.1 Balneolaceae bacterium
TAGGCATCCCCTCGGGGAGTGCAACAGTTTTTAGCAACAACTTTAATCAAAAAGAAAAATATGTATTCTCCTCAAGATCGCCAATTAGCAAAAAAGATTCTCGAATTCAGTTGCGAACTCAAAAAGGGACAGAATGTGCTGCTTCAGCTCGTAGGTTTGAACGGCATCGGGCTGTTACGAGCCATGGCTGAGCATGCCCGTAAGATGGAAGTTCATCCTTTCATTCAAATCGAAGACACCGAAATACGCCGGATACTGGTCGAAAAAGGAGACAAAGAGTTCTGGCAAAACCAGGCCAATGTGGACCAGCTTCCCCTCATGAAGCAAATGGATGCCTTTGTGGGAATCCGAGCCTCACTCAATATTTACGAGCAATCCGGTGTAACTCCTCAAGCCAACAAAGCCTATGCCGATTACTTTGCCGATCCCGTCCATTTCAAAGAGCGTGTTAATAACACGAACTGGGTGGTGATGCGCTATCCCTCCGAAGCCTTTGCGATGAACGCCAAAATGCCCACCGAAAAATTCCGCGAGTTCTACTACAAAGCCTGTTTGCTCGACTACAGAGAACTGGCCGAAGCCATGAAACCGCTCGAAAAACGCCTTCATAAAACCGATAAAATTCAGCTTAAGGGTGAAGGCACCGACATCGAGTTTTCGGTCAAGGGACAAACCTGGATTCCCTGCTTTGGCAAGCGCAATATTCCAGATGGTGAACTGTTTTCATCCCCCATTTTAGACTCTGTAAACGGGGAAATATCGTATGCGCCAAGTGTGTACCAGGGCAAGCCTTTCGAGTTTGTGAAGCTGCAGGTTAAAGACGGTAAAGTGGTCGATTTCGACTCATCCAACAACGACCAGCTTAAGGATATCCTCGATACGGATGAAGGCGCGCGGCGATTCGGGGAATTTAGTTTTGGTTTGAATCCAGTTATCGAAGAGCCGATGTATGATATTTTGTTTGATGAAAAAATCTACGGCTCCAACCACCTGACCCTCGGCAACGATTACGAAATTGCCCCCAACGGCAACGAAAGCAACATTCACTGGGATTTAGTCTGCATTGGCGCTGATGTCTATCTCGACGGCGAAAAGATCCGCGAAGGCCGGCAGTTCATTGTGGATGACCTGAAAGGCCTGAATCCGGAAAATCTGGTATAAGGTATAGGGTGTATAAAGGTATAAGGATTCCCCACTTAGAGGGAGTTGTGCTTCCGAGCGGTTGATACTCTCTATGGCGCAAAGCGTCTCGCTTGTGCCATTATCACCTATTTTTCGATAAAAAAGGTACGAGCGAGACGCTCGCACTAGTTTAGTACCAATGAACAAGGAATATAGAATGATGAAGTAACTTCAGGTTCAGGGGTGCTCATATTCTGTAGCTCAACCACTCAACCATTCAATAATTCAATAATTCAATAATTCATCCCTTCACTTGCAAATCACGAAAAATCCGTTAACTTCTTTGAGAATAGCAAATTAGTTAGGCCTGACGCTAACATTTTTGTCAAAATTTATATACTAAATAGTGCTTAAAGCAAGTTAATCTTAACTATTATAATTCCATTCTCGAGAATGTCACTTACATGACCAATTCCGGAAAAGATATTCCTGCCAACAGCGAAAATTATCGTAAACTCTTCGATTCAATGCACAAGGCCTTTTGCATCATTCAGGTACTGTTTGATGATGATGACAAGCCCATTGATTATCGCTTTTTAGAAGTAAACGCATCCTTTGAAGAGCAAACGGGCCTCAAAGATGCCGAAGGCAAACGAATGCGTGAGCTGGAGCCGAAACACGAAGAACACTGGTTTGATATTTATGGAAAAGTGGCGTTGACGGGCGAGCCCGAACGCTTTGAGCAACATGCCGAAAAGCTGGATGATCGCTGGTTCGAAGTTTTTGCTGACTCCTTCGGGCCTGTTGAAAACCGGCAGGTTGCCCTCCTTTTTAATGACATCACCCAGCGCAAGAACAATGAGCGCTCGGGGGCTTTGTTGAGCGCTATTGTCAACACTTCCGATGATGCGATCATCAGCAAGAACCTTGACGGAATGATCACGAGCTGGAACGCGAGCGCGGAACGAATGTTTGGCTATACCAAACACGAAGCTGTTGGCAAATCCATAAAAATACTCATTCCTGATGAGCGGACTGAGGAAGAGGATGAAATCCTTGCCCGGCTAAAACAAGGGCAGCATATCCATCATTACGAAACCGTTCGAAAGCGAAAAGACGGGCATCATCTCGTTGTTTCATTAACCATATCA
>DASSAY010000183.1:0-6279 GCA_035699185.1 Balneolaceae bacterium
TTCATCTTCTTCAACACTGATAGAAACATCACGCAAACGATGGTTATTCTCATCCACAAAAATGCGGAGATCACTTTTTATAGCGATCAGTTCATTCAGGGCGGAAACCAAAAAATGTCCTGAACCTACTGCCGGATCACAAATAGTTATGCTGTTAACAATAGCATTCGCCTTGCTATAAGGCACATCATAACGGGCAATCTTCTCACTTACTTCTTCAATCGACTGGCAACTCCAGTCCTCAAAAGCATCATTGAACTTTTGTACCACCGCTTTGCGTATGGTTTCGCGACATATATATTCTGTGATATAACCGGGGGTAAAAAATGAGCCATCTTTATAGCCATTAATCTTTTCAAAGATTCTCCCTAATACCGAAGCATTAATCAGGCTCTTGGCTTCCTCCTGAATCTCAGCCGTGCCTTCGGCATTGAAATTATAAGCATCGAGAAACCGAAGCAGATACTCCAGGGTGGAAAGGGACTCTCCTTTTAGCTTCTCACCGCTTCGGTTTCTAATTTTACTCCGGCTGTATACCGGCATCTGCAAGTTGTCTTCAAGCTCTGAAATTCGAAGGGTAGTATGTTCAATATCAGCAACATCAAATAAGGAACTGTTTAGATAAGGTATATGTCCAAAGTCTTTAATAATTCGTTCTGAACGCTCTTCAACAGGAACGGCCAACACCTGAAAAAAGAGTTTATTCAGCCAATCGTATTGCTCCACCTCATGGTGATTTAGAAAGCGAAATTTGGGATCTTCCTGATGATATTTATAAAGCTGCGCCTCGAGCAACTTTAAAAAGAGAATACGGTTTATCCAGGTAATGAGTAGTTGAAGGGCAACATTGAAGAGTTGCTCTTCTTCGGTATTGCCGTATTCATCAGGATTTTCAAGTCGGGATAAAACATTGATACTTTTAAGCTGGGTAATGGTATTTTCAATCAGCGAAGCGGGCTCGCGGTTTTCCTCATCCTGCCGTTTAATGTAGTGAGTGCCTTTTTCTTTGTACTCCCGCAAGCCCAGGATGTGAAGCAGTTCTTGGTAAAAGCCTTTATTCAACTCATTGCTGTCGGATGAAAAAGGCAGTTTTAACAGGTGCGTTGGCGTGAACAGCTTAAACAGCGGCACCAACTTTTTCTGCTCCTCCCGCGTTAGCTCCTCTTTCTCCAACAGCTTGCGATAGCCTTTTAGGTCTACATAGCCGGCTTTGATGGTAGCATCCAGCTCACCGACAAAGTTTTCCAGATGATCATAAATAAACTGCGTTTTTGCGCTTACCTTTTGTTTTTGCTTCCACTCGCGGTACCAGGTCCTCAGCTTTTTTGAGTCATAAAAATGGCGCTCGAAATCATGGGCATCAAAAATAAACCACTGGTAAGCATCGGTAATGATGATGTGCTTGATATCTTCATTCTGTTGCTCGATCCGCTCCCGCAGGTAATACAAGATTCCTTCGTGCAATGCCTTACGGTTGAAGCATTCCCCGCTTATCATCTCTGTTTTATTGGAGGGACGCTTGGCTTCGATGATCACTCCCACCGGTGATTTCCGGTCCTTTCCATTGTGAATAGCTAAATCCTGCTGCTCTTTTGGATAGATGAAGTAATCTTCCCCAAAGTTGGTATTCCGCAAAAACGGCTGAATGAGGTTCTTGATATGCTCTTCGGACTCCGATTCGTCAACGGCATCATTCGTATGATTCAACAGCTTAAGCAGTCGCTGCCGGAATCGTTCAAAATCACTTTTTCCAATGGTCTCCTGCAGAAAGCCGTTATCCACAGCTTGCCTTGGGGTAATTAGCTCTAATTGCATAGGGTAATGATAAATAAACCAACTTTTTGATGTGCCCCCATTCTAATCACTACAGCTAAAAAGAGCAAAAAATATTATTCGCAAAACAACCACTACCTGTCAGCGTCCGCAGGTCCTGACAGCGTTGTTTTCTGCAATAGCTACTCCTTCTAATTGACGCTGACAGGAACCGGAAAACCATCGGCACGCTGTCAGGTCAATTGCCTGTCTTTGGCCGCACTGCGCTTAAACCAACTTTTTGATGTGCCTCCATTCTAATCACTACGGCTAAAAAGAGCAAAAAATATTATTCGCAAAACAACCACAACCTGTCAGCGTCCGAAGGTCCTGACAGCGTTGTTCTCTGCAATAACTACTCCTTCTAATTGACGCTGACAGGAACCGGAAAACCATCGGCACGCTGTCAGGTCAATTTTTCCAGCGGACTGACAGATTTTTAGTTAACTAACTTATAAAAACAAAGGGAGTTATTTTTGAAAGCAAGCATAAAACAAGCAGCGCCTTTAAACGTTTGAGAATGGAATAATCAGATCCCGCAAGTTTATAACTTGTGGTTCTCTGTTCAGGCATTCGGTGTTTAGATTGATTAGATTGAATAGAAAACCTTCCCAGTTTCAGAATTCCCCACTAAAAATCCCCCTGTGCCCCCTTTGGGAAAGGGAGAATGTTACCCTAAACATTAGAATTTTCCTAAACTTTGGTAATATCACTGAGGGTTGGTATTATTTCATAATAGAGGTATCTTGGTTAAACAATTTAATGTCTATTTAGGCCTTATTGGCAGGACAGACTGCATTTTATTATGAATATTCTTGAAAAACTGGGCTTAGCTCCTAAAAAGCACAAGGGAGCTCCGGTAATCGGAGAAAAGAAGAAAAAACAGGAGCAAACTTCTTCCTTAAAATACAATAAATACCTTCGGGGCTTTATTTTATTCGGCTTTGTGGGTGTGCTCATCTTGTCAGTTCCAAGGGCTTCATTCAAAGATTCGGTCAATTATAATATTGGAGAACCCTGGCGGGTTGACGATCTCACCGCTCCTTTTACTTTTGCGATCCAGAAAAGTGAGCAGCAGATTGAAGAAGAAAAGCAAACCATTCGCGAAACGACACCGGCCATTTTTAACGTCAATAATAATGTCGAAATTACTATTGACGACCGCTTAGACTCGCTTTTCCAGGGCTTACTGCCCATTGTGGAAAGTTATTTTCAATGGCAGCAGGCAAAGCAAGGCCCCAACCAGTATGCCGCACACGACAGCATGGAAGTGGCCCGCCTTAAAGTTCAATCGCCCCTAAGTCTTTCTGATAGATCCTGGAAAGCGTTATTTCAAAATTACAGCGCCGTACAGGCAGAAAACCGTTCACCCAACACTAAAACCGCCCCCACTGATCAGTTTATCGCTCAAAGTTTAAAAAACCGGCTCGAAGCATTGATTGATGACATGCTTAATGATGGCATTATCAATGTTAACAAAGGTGAGTTACCGGCGGAGGTGATTATCGTTCGCAATTTACAGAATCATACCGAGCGCACCGTTAGTCTCGCCAACGTCCGCGACATTTCGGAGGCCCGCCAGTATGCCCGTTACCGCCTTTCCCGAAACTATTTTGAAGATATAGCCAACGTAGGTATTGAAATTTTTAACCAGGTTATACAGCCTAACCTTATTTATAATGAAGAAAAAACGCAGGCCCATATCGATGAAGTGCTGGCCGGCCTTTCAACCTCAAAAGGGGCTATCGCGCAGGGACAAGTAATCATTCGCCGTGGTGATATCGTCACCCAGGAAAAATACAATATTCTGCAAAGCTTGGCAGAAGCGCGCTCCCAAAACGCCAGTGATTTAGAGCGCTGGCTGCGGTACGGGGGCGATGTGCTGATCATCATTGCCATTGTTACCATCTTTTTCTTTTACCTGTATTTATACCGGCGCCAGATTTTTAAAAATAACGCCATGCTGTTGCTCGTACTCATGGCTATATCGCTAATTTGCGTGGGCAGTTCCGTCGTTTACCGGTTTGATGATATTTCACCCTACATTGTGCCCGTTGCGGTGGCGCCGATTATACTAACCATCATTTTTGATTCGCGGGTGGGACTGCTGTCCACCATTACGCTGGCACTGCTCACGGGACTTATTACCGGCAATAATTTTGAATATGTAGTAGCGACCACTGTTGCCTGCAGTCTCGGCCTTTTTTCGGTTCGCGATATTAAAAAACGCTCTCAGTTCTTCTTCACTACCCCGGGTATCGTTTTTCTTTCCTATGCGGCGGTCATAATCGGCTTTAGCTTAACAACCCTTGATGGCTGGGGTGCGCTGGGCAACGACCTCTTTTTTGTGGTGATTAATGCCATCTTCATCCTGTTCACCTACCCGCTGATTCTCCTGTTCGAAAAAACCTTCAAGGTTACCACCGACTTCACTCTGATTGAACTGAGTGATACCAATCTGCCCCTGCTAAGAGAATTGATGACTAAAGCTCCGGGCACCTTTCACCACAGCTTGCAGGTTTCTAATCTGGCCGAAGCGGCGGCGGGAGCCATCCGCGCAAACGGCCTGCTGTGCCGGGTCGGCGGGCTGTATCACGATATCGGTAAAATGGACAATCCGGGATATTTTACCGAAAACCAAACCGAATTCAACGAGCATGATAAGCTCAAACCGCGAATGAGCGCACTGGTAATCAAAGCGCATGTTTCGAACGGTGTTAAAAAGGCTGAGGAACATGGATTGCCCCAGGCGGTGATTGATTTCATCCGCACGCACCACGGCACCACGCTTATTAAATATTTTTGGGAAAAAGCCAAGGCCCGGGCCGATAAGAATAAGAAAGAAATCCGCGAAGAAGATTTCCGGTACGACGGCCCCCTGCCTCATTCTAAAGAAACCGGCATTCTGATGTTAGCTGATTGCGTGGAAGCATCATCCCGCGCGATGAAAGATCCAAATTATCAAAAGCTTGAAAATTTAGTAGATAAAATCATTGACGACCGGGTGAATGAAGGACAGTTGAGCCGAACCCCACTCACCTTTCAGGATTTAAGCTCCATCAAAAAAACCTTTCTGAATATTCTGGTCGGTATTTATCACAGCCGGGTTGATTATCCCGAAGATGACGAAGCAGAGGCTAAAGAAAAGGCCAAAAAGAAAGCCGATAAAAAAGCAAAAGCCTCGGGTCCGCCGCTTAAAGACGGGGCCGATGCCGAAAAGCCGGTTGATGATTATTATAATTCTTAAGCTGGAAAGTGTTGAAGTGTTAATGTGCTAAGGAGTTGAAGTGTTAACGTTTTAAGTTTTAAGCAATCACTTAATTACCCAGTCACCTTCACTCAGTTACTCTGTTACTCAAAAATGCACTATAAACAAGAATTACAGCGCTATCTTCAGTTCATAAAACTGGAAAAAAGCCTCTCCGAGAATTCCGTTGTTTCCTATAAAAACGACTTGCGGCGATACCTTAAATTCCTGGCAAGGGATCTGCGCGTCCATGATTTATCAGGCATCACCCTGCAGCATATTGAGCAATACCTCGAAGAACTTTCGGCGATGGAATTGTCCGTAAGCTCGATTGCCCGCAACATTTCGAGCATCAGAGGATTTCATGAATTTGCCGTTGTAGAAGGCATCGCTAAGGCAAATCCCGCCGAACTGGTGGAATTGCCGAAAAAAGCCGAGAAGTTGCCAGAAATCCTCAATCCTGAAGAAATTTCGGCCATGATCGATACGCCAAATCGCGAAACCGATGCCGGAATCCGAAATGCCGCTATTATGGAAACACTCTATGCCACCGGTATGAGGGTGAGCGAACTCACCAATCTCGAAGCCGATAATCTCTTTTTTGAAATAGGTTTCATCCGTGTAGTAGGCAAGGGAAATAAAGAACGGCTGGTCCCGGTGGGAGAAATAGCTCAATCAGCACTCGAGCATTATATGGAAGTGGCCAGGCCAAAGTTTAAGAATGATGAAAACCTCCAAAAAGCGAAAAATAAGCTTTTTTTAAACCAGCGTGGGGGGCCTCTTTCGCGAATGAGCGTTTGGAATATTGTGAATGATGCCGCGGAGAGGGCGGGAATTAAGAAAAATGTGTATCCTCATATTTTCCGTCATTCTTTTGCCACCCACCTTTTGGAAGGCGGAGCGGACCTGCGCGCCGTGCAGGAAATGCTGGGCCACGCATCCATCATCACTACCGAAATTTACACCCACGTAGACCGCTCCCTGCTGCACCAGGTACACAAAGAATTTCACCCGCGAGGGTAGAACCTCATCCGGCGACTGGGTTTGTCGCCCGATGAGTGAAGCGAATACAAAACTCTGCCCTGTCTATTCATCCGGCTTCAAAACCAGAACCCGGATGAGGTATTCAAACGTAAAAACATTGGAGCCTGTCTTGCTAATGCATCAGTTTTTTATATATTAGTTTCAAAAACACTACCGGTTTATGAAATATTGGATAC
>DASSAY010000184.1:0-16107 GCA_035699185.1 Balneolaceae bacterium
ACTGGCAGAGGTTGCTAAAGGGGTTTACGAATGCACTCGTTACGAAAAATGAAATGTAGGGACGTAAAATTTTACGTCCCTACATTTCATTTTTCGTAACGAGTGCATTCGTAAACCCCTTTAGCAACCTCTGCCAGTAACGTTTCCGCCTTTTCCAGGATAACATCTATCCGCTCATCACTCAGCCGATAGACAATATATCGGCCATTCCGTTCGCTTTTTACCAAATCGCAATCGCTAAGGCAGCGCAAATGATTGGAAACATTAGGCTGAGAAAGTTCTGTTAATTCCACCAGCTCTCCCACTGTTTTGGGGCCGTCTCTCAGCATTTCAATAATGCTTAAACGAGATGGGTCGGCAAAACCTCTAAAAAGCTTTGCCTTCATTGTAATACTTTCCTGGTCTATTGCTAATAGGTCAGACATAATTCATCTTTATATTATTATATAATGATATGTTAATAAAAAATAAACCGATTAGCTAATTAATTGTTTTGAAGCGACCACTTTTTGTATTTTTGATAATTATATCGTCCCCCCACCATTTTTCTTTGTTAAGCCATTTCAAATACCTGATTTTCTTCATCTCTTTAAATCCTGCTTTTTTAACGCCCTTGATAGAGCCTCTGTTAAATGATAGCACTCCAACATATGCCCGGCGAAATAGATCTTTTTCTCTGTAATCTCTAAGTCTTTCATAAAGTAAGGCAAGATGTACGCCTTTTCCCCTGTTCTCTTTACAAACAAAACAGGAATGGAGAAATATCTCATCCTTATTTAAAGCGTAAGTGTGATTTATTTCGTTTATAAATAATTCTTTTTCTGTAACCCATGCATAAGCCACAATCTCTCCCTTCTTTATGGCTAAATATGCTGTTTCTTTTGGCTGTCTTATCCTGTTAACAAACTCCTTGGCCGGAAATTTTTTGTGGAACTGCTTAAACAGCTTCTCATGCGGGCTATGGATCTTTTTAATGATGAATGATTCGTTAGTTTGCCTGATAGGTATATTTCCTTTTTTCAAATCATAACGAAACAAAATAAAAGTCTGAACGGCTAAGATGTCAGGAAACAACTTATTCAGTGTGATACGAAACAGGCCGAATCTATACAATTTCCACGCGTCGAACACCTTTCTGATTAATGGCATAATAGGCTCCAGGACTTGCTTAATAAGCGTTTTAAAACTAAAACCTTATCAAATTATTTTCATTCCATATTATTTAGCAATTAATTCGCGCGGTTCTTTGTTAAAAGAATGAACTCATTAATTCTGCATTTTGTCATGAAATGGACGTTTGAAAATTTTAAAACTGATCTGGATGATTTAGATCCCCGGGTAAGAGAGAAGGCATTAGAAATTGCAAATAATTTGATGGAAAAAGATGACTACTCGGAAGAAAGAGCCATTGAAGAGGCTATCAAAGAAGCTGAAGAATGGTTTTTAGACCGACAGGGGTAAGTGATCAGGAATTCTTATTTGCCTATACCTTTTTACCTTATTCCCTTTTAATTCCCTCCCGAAGAAGCTTCAACCACTCCCATCTTTTAAAGAAAAAATCCTGAAATAAACTTGCTGTTTAGATTTAATCTAAACTATATTTACGAACAGTTATTTAAATGTAGTCTAAATATAAATAATACTTTTATTAGTCACATTACAATCCTGTCACCTCCCCCATTAAATAACAGTAAAGGGACTTCCTTCGAGCTAACAGGCCAAAATCATGATGAATATTGGAACTCAAATTTTCAAAAGAAGCTTTCCTCCCCCAAACATTTTGGAATCCATCATCCATTTGTGCTCGCACAAATTACTCAATTCAGATCTAATCATAATTCAAAACCTTAATTAAAATAATATCAAACCCGTCTTATGAATTTCCAGGAAAAATTGCTCCCCGCCCTGTGTTCCGCGTTCTTGCTTCTTTTTATGGCAAGTCCCGCATTTGCCCAAACCGGCATCATAAAGGGACAAGTAACTAACAGAAAACAGCAGCCTGTTCCACACATCAATATCGCGCTCGAAGGCACTCACTTCGGCTCGGCTGCCAATCAGCAAGGTTTTTATAAAATCGATGGCATTCCGGCCGATACCTATACGTTGGTTGTGACCGGAGTTGGATATCAAACCGAAAAGAGGCTGGTTACAGTAGAAAATGGCGAAACACTTACCATAAATGTGATTTTAAATTCGAAAAAACAGAAGCTGCAGGAAATTGTGGTAAGCCGAAATCAGATCAATAAATACGCCACTCAAATCACATCTTATGTTTCCAAACTTCCTGTCAAAAACATCAACAATCCCCAGGTTTATAACACGGTAAGCTCGGAATTGCTCGAAGACCAAGTGGTAACCAGTTTTGCTCAGGCATTAACCAACGCGCCGGGCATTTTTAAACTTTGGGAATCGACAGGACGCGGGGGCGATGGCGCCGGCTATTATTCACTCCGCGGATTTGCCGTTCAGCCCACCATGGTTAACGGACTTCCATCCCTCACCAATGGCACGCTTGACATCGCCAATGTGGAGCGGATTGAAGTAATTAAAGGCCCATCGGGCGCTTTGTACGGTAGCAGTTTGATTTCTTACGGTGGGTTAATCAACGTGGTGACCGAAAAGCCGTATAACTATTTTGGGGGTGAAGTTTCCTACAAAACCGGCAGTTTTGGGTTGAATCGCATCGCAGTTGATGTGAACACTCCTATCGGCGATCAAGGAATTGCGCTTAGAGTGAACGGAGCTTATCACACCGAAAACAGTTTTCAGGATGCCGGTTTTAATAAATCATTGTTCATCGCGCCTTCCCTTTCTTATGAAGTGAATGAAAGGCTCTCATTCTTGATCAACACCGAATATTATCAGTCCGAAAGTACGAATCCCACCATGCTGTTTTTGAATCGCAGCGCATCTTTGGTGGCTAATAATATTGCAGAGCTCAACTACAATTACAATCATTCTTACACCAGCAATTCCCTCACGATCAGCAATCCCACCTTCAGCCTTCAGGCTCAAATGAAGTACCAATTGTCCGATAGCTGGACTTCCCAAACTGTGCTATCGCGAAGTTCAGCCAAAGCCAAAGGCTATTATTCTTACTTATGGGGCATTGCCGATGACCGCAGTGATTTGTTCATCCGCTACATCAATAAGCAAAATTCAACGACGCTTGGAACGGACATTCAGCAAAATTTTATCGGTGATTTTAGCTTTGCCGGAATGCATAACAAAATGATTGTAGGGGTGGATTATTTTAGCCAGCGGCTCATCAACAATTCTTCGGGCTACGTGGCTTTTGATCAAATTTCACTGCTCAATGCTAATCCCGCCGGTTTATCAAAATCAGCGGTAGATACGGCCCTGGCCGGTGCGCCGATCAACAACATCACTACACAGCAAAAAGCCTACAGCGCTTATATTTCGGATGTAATTCATTTCACTCCCCGCTTATCGGCCATGGCAAGTTTGCGAATCGATTATTTTGATAATTTGGGTGATCTTTCAACTGAAGCAGACAATTATTCCCAAACCGCGTTATCACCAAAATTCGGCTTGGTCTTTCAGCCTATTGATGAAAAACTGTCGCTCTTTGCCAATTATATGAACGGTTTCAGCAATGTGGCTCCGCGCATTCAGGGAGATGGAACCACCAAAACTTTTGAGCCCGAAAAAGCCAATCAATGGGAAACGGGCATTAAAGCCAATCTCTTTAGCAACAAATTGACCGCTACTGTCAGTTACTACAATATTTCCGTTTCAAATGTAGTGCGTCCCGATCCGAACCGGGTGAATTTCTATACGCAGGATGGCGAAAATTATAGCCGCGGACTTGAAGCCAGTATCACGGCCGCGCCGATCCCCGGTTTAGATATCACGGCGGGGTACAGCCATAACGTAAGCGAAATTACCAAAACAAGTAATGATGCCCTGCGGGGAAGAAGGCCTGAAGCCGCGGGACCTGCCGATTTATTCAATGCGTGGGCAAGCTATCATGTAACCAGTGGCGCGTTGAAAGGCTTTGGAATCGGTTTTGGAGTGAATTATGCCAGCGAAAACATGATTATGAATCGCGCAAATACCGGCGTCTTCACCCTGCCGGCTTTCACCATTTTCGATGCCTCTGTTTTTTATAACACGGCCAGCTATCGTATCGATTTAAAGGTCAACAACCTTTCGGATGAAATGTATTTCAAAGGCTGGTCAACAGTGAATCCTCAGCAGCCACGAAGTATTACGGCAGGGTTCTCATATAAGTTTTAGTCGGAGACTAAATTAGGAACCTTTGAAAGTGTCATCCCGAGAAATTCAGTGGTTCTCTGAATGACGAGGGATCTCAAACTTTAATACAGTTTATACCTTAATTCCGGCATCTGCCCTTATCACATTTGAGATCCCTCACATTCGTTCGGGATGACATTTTGGAATAAAGCTCAATCCTTTAATAATCTTATGAGATTTTTTAAAAAAATTATCCTATTCCTGCATCGCTGGCTCGGACTGATCTCCGGGCTGGTGGTTTTTATCCTGGGCGTTACGGGATGCCTGTTCGTCTTTCAGCACGAAATTTCGCAATGGACCAGAAGCGAAGTGCTTTTTATTGAGCAAGAGCATGCCTCGGAAACGCTCCCCGTCAAAGAGCTCCAACAAAAAGCTGCGCAAGCTCTCGACGTTGAATACCTGCCCTACGGCCTCACCACTTATAAAAACCCCGATCGAAACTGGTCGGTCATGAGTTACAAAGGCGGGGGGGACAGCTGGACCTATTTTGGGACGATCAAAGATTATCGCACCCTGTACATCAACCCGTACAGCGGAGATATTGCCGGGATCGTAAACGAAGAACAAGATTTCTTCCAAATTGTAAAAGGCATCCACTGGAGCCTTTTGCTGGCCACGCCCATCGGCCAGCCTATCACGGTCTGGAGTACCGTGGTTTTTATCATTTTGCTCATTTCAGGAATAGTTCTCTGGTGGCCCAAAAAATGGAACAAAAGCGGCAAACAAAAAAGCTTCAAAATTAAGTGGGGCGGGACCTGGCGCAGGCTGAATTACGATCTGCATAACGTACTCGGCTTTTATTTTCTGGTGATTTCACTCATTCTCGGTCTCACCGGGCTTTACTGGTATTTCCCCTTTGCCCAGAAGAGCCTTCATTTCTTAGGAACGGGTGAATTTAAACTGCCTGCTCTCCCTGCCGCAAAAGTCGTTTCCGTGCCGGGTGATGACAAAAATAGCTCCGCGCTGGATGTAGCTTATTCGAAGGCCTGGAATGAATATCCCCGCGCCTTCAGCATCACTATTGCGGCTCCGTTTGATTCTGCGGGAACCATCAGAGCCACGGTTCGTCCCGATGGAGACACGTATTACGCGAACAGCACGTTGCAGTTTGATCAATACACCGGCAAGCTTCTTGCGGCTAACCGTTATTCTGAGTTAAATGCCGGCGAGAAGCTGCTGTCGATGAATTACGATATTCACGTGGGAGCCATCGCCGGTCTTCCCGGTAAAATCATCGCCTTTTTAGCCAGTCTGATTTGTGCCAGCCTGCCTGTTACCGGCTTTCTAATTTGGTGGGACCGTGAAAAGCGAAAGAAGAAGGCAGCAAAGAAGAAAAAAAGGCCCAGAAAAGTTCGGGAACGCAAACAAGAAGAAGAAAAGGAAGAGGCATTGGTTTGAAAAACTAAGCCAGGACCACATCAAGCGTGAGCATAATGATGAGGCCGGCCATCAATCCCAGGGTAGCGATGCGTTCATTGCCATTGGCGTGGGTTTCGGGGATGATTTCATCACTGATCACATAGAGCATGGCGCCCGCCGCGAAGCCCATTGCATAGGGAACCAGCGGTTCGGCAATGGAAACGACAGCAGCACCAAAGACGGCGATAGGCAGTTCCACAAGTCCTGCCCGAATACCTGTAAAAGCGGCATACGATAAACTTCCCAAACCCGCATTTCGGGCGGCAACAGCCACAGCCAAACCTTCCGGTATGTTTTGAATACCGATAGCCAGCATCAGCGATATAGCATTACCCAAATCTCCCGTACCGAAACTAACGCCCACGGCCAGGCCTTCCGGCATATTATGAAGAGTGATGGCTACGATAAACAAAATAAGGCCACCGAGACGTTGGCTGTTAATTCCTTTTCCTTCCTCAGTGCTTGCTTTTTCTGTGCCTCCCTCTTCTCTTATCCGGCCTGTAATAAGAACGTGAACATGTGGTACCCAGGCATCGGCACGATCGAGAAAGATAGTACCCAAGGCAAGGCCTATTAAAACGGGGACAATGCCACCCATTTCAATGCCCGGTAAAATCAAGCTGGTGAAACTTGCCGCAAGCATCACTCCGGCAGCTCCTCCCAGTGCTGTATCTAACAATTTTTGTGAGGGGTTGCGAATAACAAGAACGCCGAGCGCGCCAATCATATTAAGAAATGCGATAAAAATTCCTCCCGCCAATCCCTGAATAATTGGGTTTGAACCCACAATTTGCGTAAATAGCTCTTGCATATTTTTTTATGCTAAATTAATTATTAGCCTAAGCTAATAAAAATACAAACCTTCTCAAACACAATAGTGCATTTTTTCAACCAACTTTTACAGAAAGATCCTTTACAAGAAAAGGACTATGCGTGTAACTCTGCAATAAACAGGTTCTTAGCCATATCATAACCTATTACCTGTTCATCATCTTCGATTCGAAGGGTGATGGGACCCTTAAACGGTGCCTTCTCTTTAATCACTACTTTCACTCCCGGAAGCAAGCCCACTTTTTCAAGATACCTGAGTAGTTCAGGATCTTGATCTTTAACACGGCTTATCAGATAGGTGTGACCTTCTTCACTATTTATAAGGGGATGAGCCTGCATTTTAGGCATGATGCCTTCTTTGGTAGGAATCGGGTCGCCATGCGGATCGTGGGTGGGATGATCCAAAAGCTCTGCGATTTTATCTTCAAACTGTTCGGAAATATGATGCTCCAGTTTTTCGGCCTCGTCGTGCACTTCATCCCAGGAATAGCCCATCATCTCCATGAGATAAAGCTCGAGCAAACGGTGATGACGAATAATTTCGAGAGCCATTTTTTGTCCGGTTTTTGTAAGCGCCGCTCCTTTGTATGATTGATAATCGACCAATCCCATTTTAGCCAGTTTCTTTACCATATTCGTAGCTGATGCCGAAGAAACGCCCATGGCTTCGGCAATGCGGGTCGTGGATGAATTTCCCCCCTCCGAGCCCAGTTTATAAATAGTTTTTAAATAATCTTCGATTGATTGACTCAGTACCATTGGCAATTTATCGTATAGAATTCGCAATCAATTCCTTAAAAGCTCCAAAAATTACTTTTGTTTTAAATATTCTTCAAATTTTTGGTTGAGATAAATATCATCTCCTACAAATGTCAACATTTTAGTAAATATATCGGCAGGCATAAAACCCGGTTGCCGGCCAATGGCTGAGCCATCGGGATTCAAAAATATAAATGTAGGTGTGCTAAAGACCCTAAACTTTCGGGATAAAGCCTGCTCGGTATATTTTTGTCCGTTGAATACCAGTTTTTCTACGGATTCTATGTCGATTCGTACCGGGTAGTAATATTTATGAAGGCTGTCAACAACACTTTCTTTGGGGAATACTTCTTCTTCCATTCTCTTGCAGTAGCCGCACCATGAGGCTTTAGCGTAGATCAACACTTTTTTATCATTTTTAAGCGCTAATTCCTGCGCTTTTTCCATTGGCAGCCATTCAATGGATTGGGCAGTTGCGATGGAGCAGAAAATGGATAAAATTGCGAGAGTAAAAAAGACTCTAAACTTGTTCATATTGTTCTTAGTCAAAATTTTGGTAAAACTTGAAAGTATGCTTCTTTCGATTCAGCCCTTCAGTTTCATTACCATCATGGTCATATCATCGTGCTGCCTGGCCTTGCCGATATAGGTTAAAACATCGCCGGTAACTTCACTAAGTATCACTTTAGCGGACTGCTCTTTATGCTTCATCAGCAAATTATTCAACCGGTGCGTGCCATAAAATACATGATTCTCGTTTAGCGCTTCTACAATGCCATCGGTATAAAGAATGAGTACGTCATCGGTGCTAAGCTTTAACTCAATTTCTTCAATATTGTTATCAAAAGAAACATCTTTGGTAAGCCCTATTCCGATGCCTTTTGGTTGCAGTTCTTCAACCGAACCGTTTTGTCCATTTATTCTTAAAATAGGATTATGTCCTGCCCGGGCAAAATGAAAAGAACGTTTTTCCAGATCGATAATTCCATAGACAAGCGAAATGAAAGTGCCGCGCGGAGCAGTATCATAAAACAAGCGGTTGGCTTTCTTGAGCAGCTCGGCGGGTGAATTCGTCTCGCGGCATAAGCTGTAAATGATCCCTTTCACAAAAGTCATATAAAACGCGGCCTGAATGCCTTTGCCACTCACATCGCCGATGGTGACGGCAATTCTGTTTTCATCCAGGGGGATAAAATCGTAATAATCACCGCCGGTTTCATAAGCGGGCTTACAAATGGCCGATAGCTCAAGGCGGGGCAAATCTGGGGTGCGTTCCGGCAAAAATGATTGCTGCACTTCCCGGGCAATTTGCAGCTCTTGTTTGATGCGTTCTTCCTGCGCCAGTTCTTCGACGTACTCGGGCACAAAATGCGATAATCGCTGTTCCTTTTCCCCCCGCGCTACTGCCAGCACACCGCTGACAATGAAAAATACAATCAGCAATAGAAATGAGCCGAAGATATATGTATCTAAGGAGCCGCCAATCGTCCAAGCGGTTGAGGTCGCCAATAAACCCAAGAACAGGAAGTGCGAAATAAGCAGGGTGAGGAAATCCCACTGCAAATAGATCAGCGTAAGAATGAGGCCCAGAAGCGCGGCGATTATCAATTCATACATCAAGGGGCCAAAGCTGCCCGTTAGCGGAACCAGAACAAAGCCGAGAACAATCACGGCGGATGTGATTATTTTATTTTGAGTCCAGCCGTAAACTTGTCCGCCCAGGACCAAAAATATACCCAGGACAATGCTTAATGAGGTCAGAAAGGTTGAAATAAGCAGATACAGGGGCGGCCAGAGTGATTTTTGGCTCAAAAACACATTTTCGAAACCAATGTACAGATTTGGAAAAAGCGAAAGCAGCAAGGTCCAAAAACCGGCTAATATAAAAGCCAGAACCACCGACCGAATCAGCATCAACCCGACGGGACGGTTGAAAAGCATGCCCTGGCGCAGGTAATCGTAGGTTTTTAACTTTTGGGGCCAGTATTGCCGGGTAATGGAATCACCAATGGCAAAGAAGGCAAAAAACAGCAGGCAAACTCCCGCGCCCAGCATTCCGGCACCAATCAAAACAAAAGTGATAATAGTTCCACTGTCGGCCTGCCACAAGGCTACACCCGACAAGCCATCCAGCACCACGGTTAATGAAATAGCCATGCCTGCTATCACGGCCACAACCAAAGACGGTTTCGTATCGACCGCACGTGCCCGGATTCTAAAGAAAAAAAGAATCACCCCGGCTACACAAAATAAAAAGATGATTGCGTTTCGAATAAGCGACCATAATTCGTGGAAAAGAGATTCTTCATTCCCGTCCGGATTGTAAAGGGACGAGAGACCGAGGAGTCCGCCGGTTGGGAGGATTCTCACATTCAGCCCAAGCTCCTGTCCCAATTTAGGTTCCGTTAATTTAAAATGGGCAGAAGCAAAGCTTTTCCCGTTTATCCGCCCCATGAATACGGTATCTGCTTCAAATTCGGTGAGCTTCCATCCCGTTTCTTCTAAATACCATGAAGCCATTTTAAGTACATCCTGCCCCGAAAGCATATAATGTCTGCCTTCGCGCAACAAAATTTGCAGCCGCTGTAATCTTTCTTTTTGATTTCTTAGCGGTTCATTCTGCCCAATATTAATAAAAAGCTGCTTCGTTAAAGTAGAATCATTAAACTCAGCTAACACAGCAACGGCACTGTCACGCGGGACTGAAAAGGCTGCTGCCATCGCCACGCGATTGACGGTTTTAAGGGGCAGGATGTTATCGGGATTTAAAAGCGACAAAAATTCCCCATCGGCGCTAAAGCGTAATTTAATAGCTGCGATGCCCGAATTAACTGGATGTTCTTCCTCCGAACTTGCACTTATCAGCACCTTGGTTTTGTCATCTTCTTTTTTCCTGAATGTAACTTCCCAATAATAAGGGCGAATGTTCGGCACCTCATGCTGCTTGAAATAATCAATCATTTTGGGACGTTCCATTGCAGCCTGAAGACTGTCCAGCAGATCATTATTAGCCCGAAAATTAGTTTCAATATGAAACTGAGGCGCGGAATATCCCAAGCTTTCTAAGCGTGATATAGCTTTTTGTTCAATAGATGCCCCATCCATTTGTAAATCAATGACAGAGCGCGGATCTTGCGATGGATAGGCCATAAAAAAATATAAGCCTGCAAGAAGGCTGAGCACAAAGAAAATATATTCGCGTATTGTTAACTTCACCTGTAGACTCGAAAAGCGATTTTTTGTTTTATTTCTTTCACGTAAAATATGTGAAAATGTTTTGAGAATTAATATTGTTTGTTCGTTGTTTTAAAATGAATGGCTTTAATGAATTTATTTTATGTGCCTCATCGTTTTTTCTTACAAAAGTCATCCGGCCTATGATCTGATCGTTGCCGCTAACCGCGATGAAAGTTATGCTCGCCCCACCCGGGCGGCTCAGTTTTGGAGTGGTCAACCTCAGATTCTGGCCGGCAAAGACTTAAAAGCAGGCGGAACCTGGATGGGTGTTACCAAAGAAGGAGCTTTCTCGGCCATCACTAATTTTCGTGATCCAACTATCCAAAAAGAAAATCCACCCAGCCGCGGACATCTTGTGCTTGATTACCTGAAAAATCCCGTTGATTCAAATGCTTATCTCCAGCAGGTTGATGAAAAGGGCGATCAATATTCGGGGTTTAACCTCTTGGCAGGAACCGTTGATCAGTTGGCATACTACTCTAACCAACAGAAGAAAATCCGGCAACTTGAGCCGGGACTGTACGGGCTCAGTAACCATCTGCTCAACACGCCCTGGCCGAAAGTAGTAACGGCAAAGCAATCCCTCGAAAAAATAATACAGGGTGAAACTATTCCGGAAGAAGCTCTTTTTGAGCTGTTGGCTGATGAACGACAGGCTTCGGAAGGTAATTTACCCAATACCGGCATCCCCAAAAATCTGGAGAAAATCGTTTCACCCGTTTTCATTAAAAGTGATCGCTACGGTACGCGTTGCTCAACTATTTTACTAATTGATAAAGAAGGGAAAGTAGTCTTCGAAGAACGACGATTTAAAGCGGGTACACAGAATATTGATGAAGTGAGCCGATTTGAGTTTGAAATCGAACATAATACATAAATGGCACAAGCGAGATGCTTGCGCCAGTAATAATGTCATCCCGAACGAATGTGAGGGATCTCAAACGTTGATACAGCTTTTATCTGAAGCTTGGGGCTTCCTTTTATTATATTTGAGATCCATCTTCTTCAAAAAACGGGTCATCGGGATCTCAAACAGAAACACTACTTTCTTCTAAAATACAAGGTGTAGCAGTCATCGCAAGAAGGGAATAAAATAAGTTCTCCATTTCCAAGATCAGCATTTTCAGGAATAAAAAATGGAATTATTGCTGCTTCTCCCCTGGGATAAAAGATCCATGTCTTATGCCCAAGCCATTCCGGTTTTTCAAACCTGATATCATATGCAACTGTTAATTCATCGTTACGATATAAAAAGGCTTCGCTTTCATCATTAATGACCAGTTTTTGAGTGTACTCAACAGAATCAGCATCAATCGTTTCTCCTATAAATCCACCAGTTGTTCGTTGCCATGTCCAGCTTCCCGTCAACGGGCCAGTCTCTTTGTTGAAGAGATCACAAGATGTGATCGCTAACACCGATACCAAAATCAAAAAAGGGATATATAGTCTCATAGTTTTTGTCCCTTAATATTTTATTAAAAGTTACTTCTTAATTTTAAATGAAACAAGAAAACCTTGAGCGGTTTTCTAAAACGCCTCAGGGTTGGAGTGGAATTTATATCTAAAAATAAATCACCCCAATTTTTCTATCGCTTTATGAATCCGCCGAATGGTCGTTTCTTTGCCCAGCAATTCGATAGTCGGAGTGAGGTCTGGCCCGTAGCCCATACCCGAAACGGCCACCCGAAGCGGCATCATCAGCTTGCCAAAACCGACATCGTTGGCCTCGATCACTTCTTTGATTTTATCTTTCAGCACCTTCGCTTTGAATTCGCCTTCATCCAGGCCTTCAATTTCATCCACATAGGCTTTCAGCAGCTCCGCACTGCCGTCTTTCCACTTTTTGAGCGCCCGCTCTTCATACTCCTCGGGATCTTCAAAGAAAAAACGTCCCTGGGTGATGAAATCTTCGACCTTGGCAACACGGTCTTTCATCAGCGGAATAATCTTTTTCATATAGCTTTCATCCGGCTCGATGCCGTGCTCTTTGGCGATGGCCTCAACGCGCGGGAAAAGTTCATCGGCCGATTTTTCGCGCAGGTAGTGCTCGTTATACCAGGTCAGTTTTTTGTAATCGAATACTGCTCCTCCCTTACTCACGCGGTCGAGTGAAAACAAATCTATCAATTCATCCATGGAATGAATTTCGGTATCATCGCCCGGGCTCCATCCAAGATAGGCCAGGAAATTCACCAGCGCTTCGGGCTCGAATTTTTGTTCAATATAATCTTTCGTGTTGATGGGGATGCCTTCACTCTGCGCATTACGCTTGGAAAGTTTCCCCCCGATGGGCGACATGATGAGCGGCAGATGCGCCATCTTCGGCGGCTCCCATCCAAAATACTGATACATCAAAATATGCTTGGGAGCGCTGCTGAGCCACTCCTCACCCCGGATAACATGCGTGATCTCCATCAAATGATCATCAACCACATTTGCCAAATGATAAGTAGGCATGCCGTCGGATTTCAGCAGCACCTGATCATCCAGCCCTTTGGTTTCGAACGAAACGAAACCGCGGATTTCATCCTCAAAACGAACAGTCTCGCGCCGGGGCACTTTTAGCCGGATCACGTACTCTTCGCCTTCATCCAGCTTGCGCTCTACTTCCTCGGCTGGAAGCGTAAGGCTATTCTGCATCGACATCCGGGTGATGGCATCATACTTCGGCGATGGATTTCCTGACTTTTTCAGCCGCTCCCTCATTTTGTTCAGCTCTTCGGGCGTGTCAAATGCATAATAAGCATGTCCCTGCTCTACCAGCTGCTCGACGTACTTCGCGTACATCCCTTTGCGCTCGCTCTGGCGATAAGGGCCAAACTCGCCGGGCTTTTCGGGACCTTCATCATAATCCATTCCTGCCCACTTGAGGGCTTCGGTAATATCTTTTTCGGCCCCCTCCACGTAGCGGCTCTGGTCGGTGTCCTCAATGCGCAGCACAAACACCCCGTCATGACTTTTGGCGAATAAATAATTATATAGTGCCGTTCGGAGCCCGCCAATGTGCAGCAGTCCGGTGGGTGATGGCGCAAATCGTACACGTACGTCTTTCATAAAAAGTTTTAGTTTTGAATTTCAATAAACCTAAAAATAAAGCTTATGTGAACTAGTAGAAAGTATTAAGTATAAAGTAGAAAGATAACTTTATCCGTTATATTTTAAGGTGTTGTACTTTCTACTTTTTACTTTCAACTCCCTACATGGTTTTAGCCCTTTTACTTCCCCAACTCGCCCCCAACCTCTACGATTTAGCGGTGATGCTGCAAAGCGATCGCCTTATTTTGCAGGACGTTGAGCGGTGGTCACGAAAAAGCCGGATTCACCGGGCAAAAATTCGAGTACCTGAAGGTACGCAATGGATTAACATTCCTGTGCGGACCGAAGACCGTAAAAAAGCAATCAAAGAGGTGCGAATTGATCATTCCGAAGACTGGATTACTCCCCTGCTTCGTACTTTGCGATACAACTACCGGAGCAGCATTTATTTTGATTTTTATGAACCGGAGATCAAAGCCGATTTTGAGTCCGCCACTGATTTTACTTTTCTTATGGATTTCGTGCTGTTCATCCAAAAGCGCCTACTGGATTTTATGGATTTAAAAATCAACTACGAGCTGGCCAGCGAACTTCCCGAATATACTTCTGATCCTGATTTGCTGGCTGATCGTCTTGGCGCTGATATTTTACTTCAAGAGCAAGACAGCCGCCATTACCAGCGTCAGGCAAAAAACCGCGCTGAGCCACATTTTGATCACCCTAAATACCACCAGCATTTTGAAGGATTTGAGCCAAATTGTTCCATTTTAGATGTGCTTTTTCAATTTGGACCCGAAAGTTTTCGCATTGTTGATCAATTAAAGGGTTGAAAGTTGGCGGCTAAGTGTTAAATTGCAAACAGGTTTAGCATTAAATTATTTAAAAATGAACTGTCAAAAACATCTTTTTTCACTCCACCAAGATCATCACTATCTAAATTGCTCTTACCTGTCCCCCCTTTTAAACAGTGTGGAAGATGCAGGCATTCGAGGCCTTCAGCGCAAAAAACATCCCTGGCAAATTACGCCCGGTGATTTTTTTGAAAACAGCAATCACCTTCGCGGCCTCTTTGCCGGGCTCGTCCATGCCCAAAATGACAATGATGTTGCCATCATGCCTTCCGTTTCATACGGACTGGCAACCGTTGCCAGAAATATTGATCCGGCTCGTGGCAGTTCCATTGTTATTGCGGGTGAACAGTTTCCCAGCAACGTTTATGTATGGAAGCAGTTTTGCAAAGAACACGGGTGCAAACTAAAGGCTATTGACCCTCCCAAAGAATTTCAAAATCGCGGAGAACAGTGGAATAAGCGCATTTTAGAAGCGATTGACGATGACATCTTGCTCGTCGCGCTGGGAAATGTGCACTGGACAGACGGCACTCTTTTCGATCTGAAATCGATTGGCGAACGAGCCAAAGAAGCAGGTGCTTATTTCTTGATTGACGGAACCCAATCGGTAGGAGCATTGCCAATTGACGTTCAAGAAATTCAAGCCGATGCCCTGATTTGCGCCGGATACAAATGGCTGATGGGTCCCTATTCTATGGCTTTGGGTTATTTCAATCCCCGGTTGCAAGACGGATTACCGCTCGAAGAAGGCTGGATCACCCGCAAAAATAGCGAGGATTTTAGCGGGTTGATTAACTACCGGGATGATTACCAGTCCGGGGCACAGCGTTTTGATATGGGTGAGCGCAGCAACTTCATCCTCGTGCCTATGATGATAGAAGCTCTGAAACAAATTCTGGAATGGAAACCGGCAAATATTCAAAACTATTGCAAAAATTTATGTTCAGAGCTGACAAAAGAACTGCCCAAATACGGCTATCAAATCGAAGATGAACATTGGCGGGCGTATCACATGTTTGGCATTCGCCTGCCTGAACGCATCACAACAGAGAAACTTCAACAAGAACTTGGAAAAAGAAATATTTATGTGTCGGTGCGCGGATCAGCCATACGCATTTCACCCAATGTTTATAACGATGAAAGGGATGTTGATGCGCTGCTGGAAGTGCTTAAAAGTTTGTAAGCCTTCCGCGAACATCATAGCCATTTTCGGTTACATACAAAATGCCATCAGGTGAAAAAGCCAATCCATGCGGATTTCTGAATCCCCAGGCCACCAGTTCAACCGGGCCGTCTTCGATAGGAATACGCATGATGGCACCGTTACAGGGAATGCTGCCTTGGATGACCTGTCCGTCAGCTGTGGGGGTATTATAGGGGACAAAAGCTCCGGTTACCGCTTTGTCATCAGGGATTTCCGTTAATATATTTTCCGTTTCATAATCTATACCGGCAAGGGTGAATGTCTTTGCAGGGTCGTATCATGAAAATTTTTATATCTCTTTAGCCTACCAACTCCCCAAAGTGTGGGGAAAATAAAGAGCAGAACAGGGGCCGCTATTTTGGCTTTTTAAAGAAAATTCGCGGAAGTCTTTCACAATCTATTAACTCCCAAGCAATACCTAATCACCCAATCACCCATCACCCAATCACTTCATCAAGAAGCCCTTAGCAAACTAAAACTAAAAGTCGTACC
>DASSAY010000185.1:0-9909 GCA_035699185.1 Balneolaceae bacterium
GAAATAAACCACGTTTCAGTAGGTGTTCTAAGGGTACGTTTTTAAATATTGCCAACAGATACTGAAACAAGCTCCCTCCATAGCAATGCTATTACCACAGACGGGTAATGGGATTAAATAAATTCTTTCAGTAACTCCCTCGCCCGGCGCTCATCATCCTCAAGCTGTGCTTTCAAGGCATCAATTCCATCGAATTTTTTCTCATTCCGAATGCGGTTAAAAAAACGAACTTGTACTTCTTCTCCGTAAATATCTTCACTAAAATCAAAGAGATGAACTTCCAGCGCCCGCACTTTTCCCTCAAAGGTGGGACGATGCCCAATATTCATCATTCCTTTGTACCATTCATCATTAACACGCATTTTTACCGCGTAAACACCGTCTTTTGGAATGATCTTTTTCGAATGCTCCGGTTTAATATTCGCGGTGGGGAAACCAATTTTCTTACCTCGCTTATCCCCGTGAACAACCGTGCCATTCAAGCGATAGGGACGCTGTAAAAATTTGGCGGCCTGTTCTACATTGCCTTCTTCACTGATCGCTTTCCGGATAGCCGTGCTACTCACCGTTTTTGCTCCCACTTCCCGTTTTGAAACTACATAGGAATCAAAACCCAGCTCTTTAGAGAGCTTTTCAATCGTTTCGATAGTGCCTTCACGATTGCGCCCGAAGTGATGGTCGTAGCCAATCACAAATTCGCTCACACCGATCTTTTTAAAAATGATATCACGAATAAAATCTTCCGAACTTAAGAGTGAAAAATCGCGGTCGAAGGGAATCACCACCATCAAATCGATGCCGAGTTCTTCTAAAATTTCTGCCCGTTCGTGAAGGGTGGTAAGCAGTTTTATCCCCGCATCACCCGGGCTGATAATATCTCTGGGATGCGGGTCGAAAGTTATAATTACGCTTCGCGCATCTCTTTCCCTGGCTTTTTGGGCAACGGTGTCCATGATAGCGCGATGTCCCGCATGAACGCCGTCAAAAGTGCCTACCGTTACTACCGAATTGGATTTTCGTTTAACATCCGATAAATAAACTATCTCAGCCATGTATTTCTTTAGATAACGCTTAATAACTTATCTGTCATTCCTTCCGAAGGAATCCCTCATGGGAGAATCCCAATTTATTGGGTGAGGAATCTCAAGTGTTTTAAAGACTGATGCTCAAATTAAAGGAAATAACCATAACAACGCTTGAGATCCTTTACACGAAAACCACGGTTCGGGATGACATAGCCTTAACAATATTGCTACTCCTCCTCAGAATTGCCCTTGCGCTGTTTTCGTTCCTTTCGGATTTTCTGGAACAAACCCTCCATTTTTTCCGCGTATTCGGCGGTTTCATCTTTCAGAAATTCCAGTTCCGGGATGCGGCGTACCTGATGACGAATTTTTCCCGCCAGTTCCTTTCGAATCTCAACTACATGTTCAACAAGATGGGTGAAAATAGCTTCCTCGTCTTTCCCGGGCGCGTACACGCTTACATAAACCTTTGCAATCATCAGGTCGGGGCTGACATCCACTTCAGTGATGGTAATAAAAGAACCGCTTTGCTGGTAACTTTTCTGGATAATTTTACCTAAATCACGCTGAATAACAGCGCCTAAACGCTCGGTGCGAATACTCATTTTTCGAAAGGTCTGAATTTAACCGCTATTATTGCTCACTTTTGACGTCTTCGAGACGGCGTTTTGACTCAATAATCTCGTAATTCTCGATCACGTCTCCCACCTTAATATCATTGTAATTCACAATGCTGATTCCGCATTCATAACCGGATTGCACTTCTTTCACATCATCTTTGATGCGCTTGAGTGAATCAATCTCACCGTCATAAACAACCACGCCATCTCGTACAACCCGGATCGGATTATTTCGGTTGATCTTGCCTTCCGTTACGTAGCAACCGGCAATGGTACCGATTTTTGAAATCCTGAAAATTTCTCTGACTTCAGCATTTCCGAACAATTTTTCACTGATTTCGGGTGAAAGCAGGCCTTCCATGGCGTCTTTCACTTCATCCACAGCATCATAAATTACGCTGAATAGACGAACATCGATTTCCTCAGCTTCAGCAACTTTTCGCGCGTTGGTCGAAGGACGAACCTGGAAGCCAATAATGATAGCATCCGAAGCGGAGGCCAGCAACACGTCAGATTCTGTGATAGCCCCGGCGCCGGTATGAATAATATTTACCGACACTTCATCATTACTCAGCTTTTGCAGAGATCCCGAAAGTGCTTCAATCGATCCGTCAACATCAGCCTTGATAATGATGTTCAAATCAGACACTTCGCCAAGGGCAAGTCGTCGTGAGAGATCATCAAGCGTAAGGTGCTTGGTTTTGCGTAACTCCTGCTCACGGCGGATCTGCTGCCGCTTATTGGCAATGTCCTTAGCCCTTTTCTCATCTGCAAGAGCCACCAGTTTATCACCCGCCTGCGGAATATCATCAAAGCCGGTAAGCTGTACCGGTTCGGAGGGGCCGGCTGTTTCAACGCGCTCTCCGAATTCATTTTCCATCGCTCGTACGCGTCCAAAACACGGGCCGGCGACAAACGAATCACCCACTTTAAGCGTACCGTTTTGAACCAAAATATTAGCTACAATTCCTTTTCCTTTATCAACACGCGCTTCGAGTACAACGCCATCGGCCTTGCGGTCGGGGTTTGCTTTCAGCTCCATTAATTCGGATTCGATCAGCACTTTTTCGAGCAAATCTTCGATCCCCGCTCCCGTTTTGGCCGAAACTTCAGCAGACTGATATTCGCCGCCATATTCTTCAACAATCACGTCGTGTTCGGCCAATTGCTGTTTAATTCTTTCCGGATGTACATCAGGTTTATCAATTTTATTGATGGCAACAACAATCGAAACACCGGCTGCTTTAGCGTGATTTATAGCTTCGACCGTTTGGGGCATTACGGCATCATCGGCGGCGACTACAAGAACTACAATATCGGTAGCCTGGGCACCGCGCGAACGCATAGCGGTAAAAGCTTCGTGACCCGGGGTGTCGAGAAACGTGATGGGACGCCCATCGTCTGTTTGAACTTCATAAGCTCCCACGTGCTGGGTGATACCACCCGCTTCGCCTTCGGTAACCTTCGCTTTTCGAATATAATCCAGCAATGATGTTTTACCGTGATCAACGTGTCCCATTACGGTAATAATGGGCGCGCGGGGATGAAGATCTTCCGGATCGTCTTCTTCGAGTTCAATCTCTTCAAGGCTTTCATCAGCATCTACAAACTCTACTTCATAGCCAAACTCCTCGGCTACAAGCTCAATAGTGCTGGCATCCAGCCGCTGGTTGATGGAAACCATCATTCCCAGATTCATACAAGTGGTGATGACATCATTCGGCTTAACATCCAGCAGATCGGCAAGGTCGCTCACCGTAATGAACTCGGTGGTTTCAATAATGTTTTCTTCAAGGCCCTCAAGCTCTGCCTGCAGCAGTTCTTCTTCCTCACGTTCTTCTCTACGCTGCTTTCGACGCTTTTGACGGCGGCTTCCTACCGTTTCGCCCGATTGCATCTGCCGCATAGTTTCTTTTAACTTCTGCTCTACATCATCTTCGTCAACATTGGAGCCGCGACGTTTCCGGCTTTTCTTGCTTTTCTTATTCTTTTTAGTTGATTTCTTTTTCTTTGATGATACCTCTTCCTCGTCATGCCGGTCTTTTTTGCGCTTACGTTTTTTACGATGTTTTGGCTTATTTTCATCAATTCGTACTTTTCCAAGAACCTTTGTTCCTTTCAGCCGTCCCGCTCTTCCTCGGATAACGCCTTCCTCCGTTTCCTCATCTTCATAATCTTCTTCATCTTCGATGTATTCTTCTTCATCTTCTTCGGGCTCTTCGATTTCTTCCTCATCCTCCGCTGCATCTTCTTCATCGACCGTTTCAACAGCTTCTTCTTCAGCTTCATCCTCCGCATCGTCGTCGTCTTCTTCAACTTCGGCCTCAGCTTCAGCAGCTATTTCAACTTCTTCTTCATCGTCGTCTTCCTCCTCGGCTTCGGCCTCAACTTCAGCCGGTTCCCGGATTTCCATTTCTTGCTCTTGCGGCTCTTCCTCAACTATTTCTTCAGCCGTATCTTCTTCAACCTCAGGTTCTTCAACCGGCTCTAAGGTTTCTGCTTCATCTTCTTCGAGAAGCAAATCCTCTTCGGGCTCAAGGGGCAGGTCATCTTCCAGCGGTTCGAGAAAATCTTCTACCGAAACACTTTCGTTACGGCTGGCATGTATTTGATTTCTCCTGTTTTCATAATCTTCTTTGGCTTTGGCGTGTTGCCGGCTGTTAGCTTTATCAATGCCGTATACATCTTCCAGAGCCTCGTACATTTCGGAGGTAATCTTGGTAGTGGGCTTATTCGCGATTTCAAAGCCCTCATCCGAAAGCGATTCTACAATCGATGTTGTAGAAACATTGAATTCGGATGCAACTTTATATAAACGTTTTGGCTTGTCGTTTGAGGGCATATAAATGTATTTCTAAAAAAAGTACTTCTTGTTATATCAACTTCCTGCAACATCATAAGGTAAAGCAGGATTATTGGAAATGGAAGTCCAATTATTCTTCATCTTCAAATTCATAGGAAATAATTTCGATGATTCGTTCGGCTTCTTTCTCATCAATCTTTCCTTCGGTTCGCCTTACAATCTCTTCTTTATCCAGCTCTAAAACGGCGCGGGCCGTATCGCAACCGATTTGCTGAAGCAAGGCAATCTCTTCGGGACCAAAATCGATCTCGAATTCTTTCAGGTCTATATCGTCTTCCTCTTCAACCTCGCGATAAACATCTATTTCGCAACCGGTTAGCTTTGATGCCAGACGGATATTCACTCCGCCCTTTCCGATGGCTTTAGACACTTCATCAGCGGGAACGAGCACCTTGGCCAGCTTGCCGTCTTCGCTTAAATCAACGCTTATGACCCTTGCAGGCTGAAGCGCACGCTTGATAAATTCGTGCTGATCTTCGGTGAAGTTGATGACGTCGATGTTTTCATTCTGCAACTCGCGGACGATAGCATGAATGCGAATACCTTTCATACCAACACAGGCGCCAACGGGATCGACCCGCTCATCGTGCGAAAGAACGGCAACTTTAGAACGGTCGCCGGGCTCACGGGCAATGCGTTTCAGGTCGATAATACCATCGAAAACTTCGGGAATTTCATTTTCAAAGAGGCGTTCAAGAAATAACGGTGAAGTTCTTGATATTATTACCGATGGATTGCCATGATATCGTTTTACCTCAGTAACGACAGCACGAATGGTATCTCCCTTCCGGTAACGATCTTTGTAAATCTGTTCGCTCTTGGGCAGCACCAGCTCAACGCCGTTATGGTTTACCAGCATCTCGCGGCTGCGAATCTGATATACATCACCGAGCACGATTTCGCCCACGCGATCGGAATATTCTTCGAAAATATTGTCTTTTTCAATTTCTCGGATGCGCTGTGCCAGCTGTTGACGAGCCATCATCACCGCTCGGCGCCCAAAATCTGCTATGGAAAGCTCCTGGGCAAATTCATCATAAAGTTCCAGTTCCGGATCGTGTTTTTGAGCTTCTTCAATAGTGATTTCTTCCACTTCATCCGTCAACTCTTCCCGGGGAACAACTTCACGAATGTGCAGAATTTGTATTTCACCCCGGTCGGCGTTTAAAATAACCTCGAAGGCTTCATCCGAACCGTATTTTTTACGAATCATGGTTCGAAATACATCTTCCAGGATGGATAATAGTAAATCTTTATTAATGTCTTTGTCTTTCGCGATTTCTGCAAACGACTGAATAATTTGTTTTGAAATACCGGTTGACATCAGTGAGCCTCTGTTTAGAATTACTTGAATGAAGGAATAATTTTTGTTTCTACCAAGTCATCAAACGCTATGGTGATGATTGATTTATCATCCAACTCGATAGAAATATCGTTTTCTGTTACCTTCTGCAACGTTCCTGTTATCTTTAAATATTCACCGTCTTTTTTATATTTAATTTTTGCTTTATGCCCTACATTTTTAGGATATTGCCGCCGGTCTTTAAGCGGCCGGCCCAAACCGGGGGATGATACATTTATTCGATAGTTGCCCGAAAAAAGTTCATGAGCTTCCATCAAAAAGCTAAGCTCATTGCTTATTTCGGCACATTCATCCATGTTAACGCCTCGATCCTCGGCGTCAACCGAAACCCAGATTTCAGGAGCCTTACTGCCTTTAATTTCAACATCAACAAGAAAAAAATCGGTTGCTGAAAGCACCGATTCTGTAAGTTCAGTAACCTTGTCTATAACCTTATTTTGCACGTTTCTATTAATTATAGGTACAAAAAAAAGCGAGGACCTTTCGGCGCTCACTTAAAGCATTCAAAGATAGTGTTTTCCCGTCAAAAAAGCAATTAGTGTTTTTGCAGGACGGTGCATCCTGCCCGTCAAGACAGCTGATTTGAGAACAATGATTAACAATTTGGGATACGAGGCGGGAAATCATCAAACCCTTGCTTTAAATGCTGTGAAGGAGTGGAACTCCCGTTGTGTTCAGGAGTGCCCCGAAGGGATGGCTCAGGGCATAACTCCTTCATAGCTAAAATTTTTTATAAACCTTGTGCATCTGCTTTCCTATACTTAAGCTTAAGTATCATATTTAGATACTATTGAAACAATTTCCACCATTATAACTATTATTACTCACAGAATAAATGGATTATCAGATGAAACCATATAGCTCATTACTTCTGATTCTGGCTCTGGTAATGCTCGCCGGCGCATGTTCGGATAGCAAATCGAATACAAAATCTGAACAGAATTCGGGAAATGAAGGACGTTCCCTAACCTTCACCCGGTCGGTTGCTTTTCTGGCTGAAGGTGATACCGTATCAACGATTGAAGTGGCGGTGGCCGATGATAACCAAGAGCGCAGCCAGGGCTTAATGGACGTGCGGGAACTGGGCGAATCGAAAGGCATGCTTTTTATTTTTGAAAACGAACAGCCCCGCAGTTTCTGGATGGCCAACACTCCCCTTCCGCTGGATATTATTTTCGTGAACGCGGAGGGTGAGATCGTGCGCATTCAGCACAGTGCCGAACCGTTCTCTCAGGAAAATTACGTCTCAGGTGAACCCGCAAAATATGTGATTGAGGTGAATGCCGGCTATGCCATCGCCCATGATATTAAGGAAGGGATGACAGTGGGTTTGGAGTGAATTTCATTTGAAAAGTGCCTGCACCTGCCTTGGCTCTTACACTATTTATCCTTAGCGAGTAATAATTTTTCAGGATGAATTGCTATTCCCGGAAACTCCCTTAGCAGTTGTTTGTCTAAAGTCCCTAAATTAACATCAAGATCTTTTGCCAGACTTATAAATTCACAATCGTATGATGAACAGGATGATTGATTAACATAATTTAGAACTTGAACAGAATTGACTTGAAACTCTCGTTCTTTCATCTGTAGCTCTGCTTTTTCTAAAATTAACAGGGCTTCTGCCAAATCAATAAGACTTTTTCTTAAATAAAGGCTAACCACATTCCGAAATTCACTTTTCCAAAGAATGGGAGCTATCCATTGAGAATCTTTTTGATATAGTTCGTCACAGAGACCCGTTGTATCCGACGGAAGCCAAAAGTGAGCCAGAATATTGGTGTCAACAACAATCACGGCCTTCCCTGATTGATGGCATCTTCAATTTCCTGACTGCTAAGACTTCCCTTTGCTTTTTTTCGCATCCGACGTGCTTCTTGCAGAATTTCCTCAGCAGAAATACTTCTTGCCTGTACGCTTTGTTCAAGACAAGCTATAATTTCACTGTTGATACTTCTATGATGGGCATCTGCCTGCTCTCGAACTTTACTGTAAATTTCATCAGGAATATTTTTAACCGTAATACTGGGCATGACAAACATTGGTTTCGTTATGGTTTTCAATCGAAACTACGAAGAATAATTAAGTATTGCAATTGAAGAAGAGTGTATAACGGTCTGCAGTTTTAACCGGCTTGAAAATTGTAAACTAACGTGAGTTCGAGAAAAAATTATTTTTAAAAATCCCGAAGGGATTGAACGTGGATAAACCCGAATGTGCCGAAAGCAAAAAGCATTTTACCTGTCTAAGTAAGCTCTAACACTGAGATTGCTTTTCAAAAGGGACAGAGATAATAAAAAAATGGCGCTAAGCTCTTGCCTGCGCCATTTTTTATGACCTTCATTTTAATTAGGAGCAAGAGCTCCAACCGAAAACTTACATTTTTGCAGCTAAATTCTCAGCGGCCAATTCTTGTAAAGTTTCAGCCAGTTTTTGAACTTTTTCTGTATTAGCAGAATGTTCAGCCCGGCTTTCTACATCCTCAGCTAAATCCGTAAGGATTTCACTTCGCTTGGCACCTGATGCGTTTTCTGCCTTCCAAAGTTGTTGTCTGGTTGCGGCGATGCTTTCATCCGTCAAACCCTGATTTCGTTCAAGCTGGTCCAGGTAGGCTTTTGCGAGTACAAAAGTAGCCGGCCATTCGAATTTAGGCTGTCCCTGGGCGTTCAACCGTTCTAATTCTACCGTTCGGGCTGCGGCGATTTCGTTTTTGGTGAGATAGGGACTTGGCTTAAGCTCAAAAATATCAAGTCCACGGGCAATTTCGGAGCTTACGAGAACACCATTATACCAATACACCGACCAGCTTCCGCCCATTTGCATGCGGGTTGAATCAACAGGACCGCGATCGAAAAAGGCAATTTCAACCGGATTTTCGGCATCGGTCCAGTCGAATACAGAGATACCGCCCTGGTACCAGGCTTGTACCATAACATCACGCCCGGGGATCGGGATTAACGATCCGTTATGCGCTACGCAATTCTCCAGCTCAGTTTGAGGTGCAGGCATTTTATAATAGCTCTTAAAGTGCATCTGATTGTTTTCATCAATGGTAAAAATGGCGTCAGCGCCCCATTTTAAAGGATCCGATTCACGGCATTTCGGCTGGGCGCCGCCTCCCCACTCATCGGTAAACAAAACCTTGCTGCCATCGTTGCTGAAAGTCGCGGAATGCCAATAGGCAAAGTTCGAATCAGCTACGGCGTCTATCCGTTTGGGATGTACAGGATCTGTAATATCTAATAAAAGTCCATAGCCTTCACAAGCTCCGCCCGCCAGTCCAAGTGCGGGATATAAAGTGATATCATGGCATTGGTTAGGGCCTTGCCGTTTAGGTTCCTCACGTTCGCTTTTCCTTTTTGCCATCATATCGGCAATCTGTTTCCGGAATGCGGCACTGTCGGCAGCTGTTGGTTCACCGCTGCCACCTCTCGCTTTAACGATCTTGTCGAGCGCTGGCTTCACATATCGGGAAGGCAACACATAGGGACGGCCGCTAATTTCAATGATAAAGGCGCCTTCTTCCCTGGCTTTTTCAACTTTGGCAATATCAGCAGGAGCCAAACCGTGACTTGGCGGAGCTTCGAGGCCTTCAAAAATTCGAGGTGAACTCACAATCCTTGCCGCTTCGGGATTATCAAGAGGCACTTTGATTACTTCAATGCGAAAGAGGGCTGAATTTGGATTTTCACTTGGAAAAGCATCGGAACAACCGGCAAGCTCTTCATCGGGACGAACCGGGGCAGAACCCGAAACATACACATACACATTTTCATCATCGTGAGGGTCTTTCAATACAGAATGGGTATGAGAACCGCGACAGGTTTGGACGTTCGAAACATAAACAGGATTCTCGATATCAGAAATATCAAAAATTCGAATACCGCGAAGGCGTTTATCACTCACCCTCTTATCTATGCCTTCTGTACCGCAATCAAGCCGGCCGCCCAATCCTTCACCCGAAACGAACAGAAGATCACCATAGACCGAAACGTCGCTTTGGGATGCGGGGCAAAGAAAATCGACTACCAGTTTTGGAGA
>DASSAY010000186.1:0-5582 GCA_035699185.1 Balneolaceae bacterium
GTCTTATCAGCCCTATGGCTAAAGAAAAAATAGCAGAACCTAAAATGGCCCAAATGACGGGAAAGGATTCGCCGTTAATGGTGATGGGAAAAATATAGGTGAGATCCATCAATTCAGCCAGCCACTCACCGATCAAAGCCCCGATAAAGCCTATAGCGATGGATGCCAGGCACCCGCCCATCGAATAGCCCGCGATGCTTTGCCCGATAGCGCCGCAGACAGCCGCGATAATCAAAAGTAAAATCAAATCCATCTTATCTCGTTTTAATTTATGTTTATTCTAACGGATTGATAACAACTGCATCATTCTCTTCAAAAATTACACGATTATCGGTATGAACCAAATATTTTTCATCATGCCTGTAATAATCAACCTGTTCAAGGCAGCAATTCAATCCTAAGTTTTTATTTTAATTTTAAACAGTTATAATAACAATGGAGTGTATAGAACATAATTTTGTTTAATACAGCCTTGTATTGTACATTTTTCAGTAACCGTAGGGGTATATTCATTTCAATTAAAACAATCATTTATGAAACGAGTAGTAATTTTTTTGGTGGCTTCGGCTATTTCGATCAGTATGTTAAATGCCTGTGGCCCGAGTGAGGAGGAAATGCGCCAGCGTGAACAAGCGCGGCAGGATTCACTTGAGCAAGTCCAACAGGTGCGCTTAGAGCAACAACGCCAGGCCAGATTAGAGCAACAGCGCCAGGATAGTATCGCTGCTGCGCGCGAACACCAACGCAAAATGGAGGAACTAAACCGAATTGAGTTTGATCCAAACGGGGCCTTTGCCGTTCAGGTGGGTGCCTGGCGTTCTTTAGATAAGGCAGAAAAGCTGGCTCAAAAATGGCAGGAGCGCGGGTACGAAAATGCTTATGTCGTGAAATTCGGAAAGGAAGAAACCGGAAATATATGGTTTCGAGTGCGACTGGGACGTGTTGCTACGCTGCAAATGGCGGAGAAATTGCAGGCGAAACTTCAGCGGAATACAAATACCGGTTCATGGATTTCAAGTGCTAATGAAGGCGAACCGCAGAATGTTTAGGCTTTATGCTGCGTAATTCTAAAGCACCGCGGATGTTCATCCCGGTGCTTTTTTTATTGAATAGCGCGGTTAGATTCCATAGAAAGCTCAAAGGGAGTTGAACTCCCGTTTTCACGTTCAGGAGTCCAACTCCTTCACAGCGACTTCATTATGAGTAAACCTATCGAAAACATTCCCAATCAACTTTCCGAGCTGGATAATTTTTTGGCAGAGCGGGAATCAAAATATGATTTAAAACCCGATACCAATGCCAAAATTGTGTGGAATTCCGCTTCTCCGCATCAAAAAACCGATTTTTCGATTGTTTATCTTCATGGTTTCCGGGCATCACGTCTTGAAGGATATCCTGTTCACCAGCAAATAGCGAAGAAATTCGGCTATAACCTGTTTTTGGCCAGGCTCGAAGAGCATGGAATGAACACTGATTCCCCCCTGCTGCATTTAACAGAAGAGAAACTACTCGATTCAGCCCGTTTTGCTTTTGAAATAGGCCGGAGAATCGGTAAAAAAGTGATTCTAATGGGCACCTCAACCGGCGGCTCATTGGCGCTCTGGCTTGCGGCTCAAGAGCAACTGAAGCGAAGTATTGAAGCTCTCATCCTTTATTCACCACTTATAGATTTTTATGGATTAAGGGAAAAATTGCTGGTAACAAACTGGTTCAGAAAACTGCTTCAAGTTGTTCCGGGCAAAAGCCACATCATGGAAAAGCATCAAACTGCTGTTGAAAACAAGATATGGTATGATTCCTATGCTCTTCAGGGCGCTTTGGCGTTGGGAGCGCTGGTACAGCATCATATGAAAAAAGGATTATTTTCGAAAATCCAGTGCCCGGTTTTTACCGGCTATTATTATAAAAATTTTGTAAACCAGGATAAGGTGGTCTCTGTGTCAGCTATTAAAAGAATGATGAGGCAACTTGGAAGTGATACAGAAATTATAAGATTTACGAACTTTCCGCACGCACAGACGCACGTAATTTGTAGTTCTTTTTTATCAAAAGCTGTAGAACAAGTTATTATAAAAACTGGTGAATTTGTTGAAATTGTTGCCTCACAGGCAACTACAGGTATTAATTAACCTTGCTTAGCTTTGTTTTAAGCACATTTTTTATTGATTAAAAAACTTGTGCTACTATCTAAAATTGATGTATATTGAAGTGCGCTCAAGTAGCGTCTCTCTTGATGAATAGTCAGGGCCTCACAACTGATACTTGTGAGGCCTTATTTTTTTGAATCCTTTCTACCCTTTTTCCGTAAACTTTATCTCTTTTAAAAACCACTCGGCAAAGTTTATCTCCCGCTTTTTTTACGTACTATGTTCATAAAATTTTTTATGTTATGGCTAAACCATCGGGAACCGATTTTCTAATACAAATTCGCCTGTAATGAAAAATTTTAAAATCAACCATAAAAAGGTAAACACTTTTGATGTGCTGGAATTAAGCGGTGAGCTGGATGCTCATACAGCATCACAATTGGAAAACTCGCTTAAAAAACTCATCGACCGCGATCAGCACCAAATTATAGTAAACTGCCGGGATCTGGATTATATCGCCAGCGCGGGACTTGGCGTTTTTATGGCCTATATCGAAGATGTACGAACGCTCGGAGGCGACATCAAATTGAGCAACATGAGCGCCAAGGTGTACAATGTGTTTGATCTGCTGGGCTTTCCAACGCTCTATGATATTGTGCAGGAAGAGGCTGATGCCATAGCGAAATTTAAAACCGACGCAAACGAATAAGAACGGCTTGTCAAAATCATTTAAAATATCAGTTAAAGCTTCTACGGCACATCTGGCCCAGGTGCGTGATTTTGTTGCCAAACATGCTGCCGATTGCGGCTGCAATGAAGGCGAGGTAGCCGATATTTGCCTGGCAGTAGATGAAGCCTACACGAATATTATTAAACATGCTTATAAAGGCGATTCTAAAAAGTCAGTGGATATTAAGCTTGGCTACAACGATGATGAATTTTGGGTATCACTGCTTGACAAAGGTGGTAGTTTCAATCCCAAAAAGTACACCAAACCCGATATTTGTAAACGCATCAAAGAGCGAAAGCGCGGCGGCGTGGGCGTGTATTTGATCAAGGAATTGATGGACCGCGTAGAGTATAAAACCGAGAATTCGGTGAATGAAATCCGCATGACAAAAAAGAAATAACACCTTGAACCGCTTTCCCGATTTAGATGATGGCCGTCACTCCCGCTTTGAGCTAAAAACGCTGCTCGAAACCTCCCGCCTGCTGGTTGAATCACACGACATGGATTTCGTGCTCAACAACCTGCTGCTCATCACTATGGGCAAATTAATGGTGAGCAAAGGCATGATCCTCATTTACCAACCCGCCGGCGATAACTACGTGGTTTCTAAATCAAAGGGAAGAAATTGCATTCCCGAAGGCGAAATAATTTCCTTCGATAATCCCGATGTTAAGGAAAAAGCGGTGATTCAATGCGGCCTTGATGATGTCGAAATGCCCGAAATCATCAAGGGTGATAAAGAATGCACTTTTTTCAACCTGCAAACCGGCAATAATCACATCGGCTTTCTTTGCCTCGGCTCCAAAGGCACCAAAGAAGCCTTGAGCAAGCGTGAAATCGAATTTGTGGAAAGCTTGTCCATTATTTCTTCGGTCGCGATTGCTAATTCGCGCATGTTTACCGAGCTGCGCCGCATCAACCGCATGCTGGACAAAAAGGTGTATGAATTAAATACACTCTTCGACCTCAGCAAAGATTTTAACATCATGGTTGACCGTGATGAAATCATTCGCATCTTCAAGTTTGCCATGCTGGGGCAAATGCTGATTCGAAAATTCTTTTTTGTCTTAAAGAATGAAGGCCAATCCGAAGTAGTGGCTACAAGCGGCATTCAGGGAAAGATTTCATCAAAAAGCATCCGAAAATTATTTGAGCTTGATGAAGATTTGATTGAAGTAGATGATGAACTGAACGATAACATTCCCTTTCTCAAAAAGAATGGAATTAAAGCCGTTATCGGACTTCATTTTCAGAGTGAAAAAGTTGCGCTGGTAGGTTTTGGCGCGCGGGCGAATCAAGAAGAATATTCCACTTCGGACTATCATTTTCTGCGTTCATTGGGCAATTTGGCCGTTCTTTCCATCCAAAAAACCTATTTGCTGGAAGCGCGTATTGAAAAAGAGCGTATTGAAGAAGAGCTGGCCATTGCTAAAAGCATTCAAAAAGGACTGCTGCCCGATCCCATTCCCACATCCAAAAGACTCGATATCACGGCCCGAAACATTTCATCATTCCAGGTTGGCGGTGATTATTTTGATATTCTCAAAACTCCCGGCAATCAACTGCTTTTTGCCATTGGTGATGTAACCGGAAAAGGTATTCCCGCCTCACTCCTGATGGCAAACCTGCAAGCCATGTTGCATGTGCTGCTGCCGATTGATATTACTCTCAGTGAAGCAACGGGCCAGATTAACGATATCATTTACCAGAATACACCCAGCGATAAGTTTATTACCTTTTTCTGGGGCATTTTTGATGATACGAACTCAGAGTTTCGTTTTGTAAACGCGGGACATAATCCGCCGGTTTGGTTTAAAGCAGGTTCAGATCAACCCGAAGAGCTAACCGAAGGCGGACTTATTTTAGGCGCGATGCCAAGCATGACCCCCTACGAAGAGCAGCGAATCACCCTTTCAAAGGATGATCTCCTGGTTTTTTACACCGATGGCGTTACCGAAGCCATGAATAAAGATCAAACCGAAGAATTCGGTGAGCAGCGGCTTATAGAGTGTATTGAAGAAAATCGCGAAAAATCAGCCGAAGAAATACAACAGGCTATTATTAATGAAGTTCAGGCTTTCTCTCACCGCATTCAATACGACGATATTACCCTCATTGTGGTGAAAGTGAACCGCTGAAAGCTGCTTGGGCAACAGCATCTTTTAATCAAGAACGATATTGATCGAAGCAGGTTGCTTCGATCAACATAGAAAACTGTAGAAAACGAAATCAGGTAAATCAGCTTGATCTGTGGTCAATTAAACATCCCCAAAACGCCGGGGCCAATACTCTTCTCTTTATACTCGGCAAGCGCTATAATGCTTTGATACGTTTTGTAACGATTCTTGATCTCTTGCACATACTGCACCGTTTGAATACCACGACAGAAGCCATATCGCGCGTTTTTGTAGTACTTGCGCTGCATCAGCTTGAGTAAAGCTTCGGCTACATTCTCCCATTCATTGGGGTTGTCATTATGATCAATCGCCAGGCGACGGGCATCAGCGATATGCCCCGGACCGGCATTGTAGGCGCCTAAAGCAAAAGCCCACTGATTGCTGCGATCCATATACGAATAATGCTCCAAATGCTCGGAGAGAATACGAATGCCTTCGCGAATATTTATTTCCGGTTTATAAAGCAATTTAGGCTTCGAAATCTCCGAATAGCGCGGAATGATTTGCATCAGCCCCATGGCCCCCGCCCAACTTTTCGCTTTGGGATTAAATTTCGTCTCTTGGGCTATGATCGCAGTGATCATCAGC
>DASSAY010000187.1:0-11078 GCA_035699185.1 Balneolaceae bacterium
GACTCGCGCTCCATTTCAATTTCTTTTTTCAGCTTCGGTCTCTCATCTGCCATAGTTCATCTCTCTTCGTTCCTAATTAACGTGAGTTCGAGATAAGATAAGTTAAAAACCTTCTTAACTGCAGTTAAGCTGTCATTTCGACTGGAGAGCGGTGCTTTTCCCGCTCGGAACGGAGAAATCTCATCCTTTCAGAACCAGTAGTTTACTTATAACGGATGAGATTTCTCCACTACGGGCTGAAAACCACAGCCCTTCGGTCTTTCGAAATGACAATTAATGGGTAAACTATTATCTCGAACTCACGTTAATTACATCAGTACTAAAATTAGCAGGAAAAGCCGGAATTGCAAAAAGCAGTTTAAACCATATTACTACCATAGGAGAGTGTTAGTACTAATCTACTCATTAAGAGTTATCTAAGCTTTAGGGATGATGCCTAACCAGTAGCACCCAAATGCCACTGCCAAAAGTAGAGATCCGCCCGCGAGATTGAAGCGTCGTTGCGTCTGTAGCGAAGCAAGCAGCTTGCGCGCTGAAGTAGCAAACATGCTATACATAGAGGTGTTGAGCGTTGCCATGACCACAAACGTGACAGCTATCACCCATAGTTGTTGTGCGATATTGGCATCCGGATTGATAAATTGTGGCAAGAAAGCCACGAAAAACACAACACCCTGTGGATTGAGTGCAGTAACCAGATAGGTATTTGCGAATAAGCGCCAGCGTGAATCAGGAGCTGTTGGCATTGCCGACTTGGTAGACGGAGTGCCTGCCCTCAAGAGCTTGAGGCCGAGATAGAGCAGATATAGGCCGCCAATCCATCTGATTACCATGAACCAGAAGGCCGAGACTGCAAGCAGCGCACCAAGGCCGAGGAGTGAAAACGTTAGGGATGTGGAATCACCCAGTGCCACGGCTGCGACTAGTGGAATGTTCGCACGTGGACCATTTGCCATGGAATAGCTGATAACTGTAAGGATGGTTGGGCCGGGAATGATGAGCAGTACCGCAGATGCGGTGACAAAGGCAAACCAGAGCTCGATTGACATGGTAGGTTATTCTTGTAGGCATATAACTTCAATTTGCAGGAGCTAAAGCTCCATCTCTAATTTATCATTTATCTGCTAATCATCAAGAAAATCTAAGCCTACAGCTTCTTTTTCTTCTTCAAATAAGCGTAGAGAATCCCGATCAGGATGCCCAGCAGGAAAGCAAGCGCGATGATATAGTACATAATGTTTCTTTTTTAATTGGTTAAAGGGCTCTGTTTTAAGTGTTTTTTATTCTTCTTGTATTCGGACCCACCCTTGCCGTAGGCATCCCTTCGGGGAAATCCCTCCCTATGCCGAAAAAGCGCGGCACAAGGAGGGATTTATAGCTACTGCTCTAACAGTTTGTCGAGAAGTAAAGCTCCCCTCCTTGTCCCGATAGTCTTTATCGGGATAGGGAGGGGCCGGGGGGGTCAGTCTTTGCAGAAAAGGCTGATTTTTGATTAAAGAGAATGAACCCATTACTCCCTTTCTGTTAAAGTTTCAACCGGGGTTATTTTAAAATCCCATAAACGCCATTGTGCGGTTAAACTTAAAAAAAACCTGTAAGCGTCCGAAGGACTTGACAGCGTTGTTTTCTGGGACGCTGACAGGAACCAGAAACCCACTGGTCCCGATGCTTCGGGATCAGGTCAATATTACTTCGCACAACGCGTTCCCATAATCGAAGGTTACCAATATTTCTCTAAAAAAGCATACAGCGCCACGCCAACGGTCACCGAAACATTGAGTGAATGCTTATGTCCGTACTGGGGAATTTCCACGAAAGTGTCGATAAAGGACAGAATCTCATCATCTATACCGGTTACTTCATTCCCGAAAACCAGGTAGATTCTTTTATCAGCGGGAATGGAATAATCGGGCAGATAAATGCTGTTGGACGTCTGCTCAAGTCCCGCTAAAAGATAGCCCGATTCTTTTAGGGCTTCGAGTGAGGCGGCTACATCATCAAGTTTTTGCCAATTGACATGTTTTTCGGCACCGATGGCGGTTTTGGAGATTTCGGGACGCGGGGGAGAGGGCGTAAAGCCGGAAATCAGCAGTTCATCAACCCCAAAAGCATCGGCGCTGCGAAAGGCGGCTCCCACATTGTGCATACTTCGTACGTTGTGCAGCAGGATTTTCAGATCACCCAGTTTGCCCGGTGTTTTGCGGGCCAGGTTTTTTTGAAGAATTTCTTTGGTGCTCAGTTTTTGCATGGAGATTTATATCCGCTTATTTGTTTAAAACTCTGATTCTTTATATACCCCTAAATCCCCTAAAGGGGACTTTAGAACCTTCCCTTTTCAGAAGAAACGCTCTTTCAATAAACTATAATTTATAAAATAAGGTTTAATTCTTTGTTTCAGGCAGCAGCAAGTCCCCTTTAGGGGATTTAGGGGTGAAAATAAGCCTACATTTCATTCGAGTGCCAAAACATACCAAATTTAGAGTTGGTATAAGAGCGTTAATCATGCTATTTTAAGGGCGTTTATAGGAGCAATGTCAGTCCGGGTGGCTGACATTCGTTTTTTATAGATTAAGTATATTGTAAGGAGCCTTTGAAAAATTAGGGCTTTTGTTCAAGATCAAGGCCAGAGGAAGTTTGAAACCGGAACATATAAGTATATGTGAGGATTTCAAACTTCCGATAACGGAGAGCTTGGGCAAAAGAACAATTTTGCAACGGCTCCTTTGAACCAATAAAACTAAAACATCGTGGAAAAGAATTATTTATCACGTGAAGGGTATGAAAAGCTTGATGCGGAGCTAAGAGATTTAAAAACGCGGGGACGAAAAGAAATTGCCCAAGATATAGCGGAGGCTCGTGCGAAGGGCGACCTTAGCGAAAATGCCGAATATGATGCCGCAAAAGAAGCGCAGGGAATGCTTGAAAAGCGTATTTCTGAGCTGGAAAACGCCCTCGCCAACGCCCGTATTCTGGATGAAGAAGACATCAACATCGACAAAGCATATATGCTTTCAAAAGTTACCATTCATAACCATAAGGTAGATAAAGAAGTGCAATATATGCTGGTTTCTAAAGATGAAGCCAACTTTAAAGAAAATAAAATTTCGGTTGACTCACCCATAGGCAAAGCCATTCTGGGTTCCTCGGTGGGCGATATGGTCGAAGTAGAGGTGCCGGCAGGAAAATTAAAACTCGAAATAAAAAATATAGAACGGTAGTACATGAAAATTGCAGTAATTGGAACGGGATATGTAGGCTTGGTTTCGGGAACCTGTTTTGCCGACTCAGGCAACAAAGTAACGTGTGTGGATATTGATAAACAAAAAGTTCAGAGCTTAAAAGAAGGCAATATACCCATTTATGAACCGGGACTGGAAGTCATTTTCTCCCGTAATCTCCGTGAAAAGCGCTTGGCTTTTACTACAAATATGGAAGATGCAGTTCGCGATGCCGAAATGGTTTTTCTATGCCTGCCAACCCCTCCGGGCGGAGACGGCGAAGCCGACCTCAGCGCTGTGATGAAAGTAGCGGGTCAGTTAGGCTATTTGATTGATGATTATAAAGTGGTTGTCAACAAATCAACGGTGCCGGTGGGAACGGCGGACCGTGTGCGGGACGCGATTGCTGAACAGGCCGATCCCGAGCTTTTTGATGTCGTTTCTAATCCCGAGTTTCTGCGCGAAGGCGCCGCTGTTGAAGACTTCATGAAGCCGGAACGCGTGGTGATCGGAACCTCCAGCGAACAGGCTGCCGAGCGTATGACGACGCTTTATGAACCTTTTGTGCGTTCGGGCAATCCCATTATTGTGATGGATGAGCGAAGCTCAGAACTCACAAAATATGCCGCAAATGCCATGCTCGCGACTAAAATCACCTTTATGAATGAAATCGCGAATATCTGCGAAAAGGTGGGAGCTAATGTTGATAATGTACGGCGCGGAGTAGGTACGGATTCCCGCATCGGCAAGCGTTTTCTCTTTGCTGGTATCGGTTACGGTGGCAGTTGCTTTCCTAAAGATGTGCAGGCCATTCACCATACGGCCGGTAAATACGGTTACGATTTTCGCATTCTTGACTCGGTGATGAAAGTGAACGAAGCCCAAAAAGTATCTATCGTTAAAAAGATGGAAGATTTCTTCGGCACTGACAATTTTAGCGGTAAAACCTTTGGAATCTGGGGACTTTCATTTAAGCCGGAAACGGATGACATTCGCGAAGCTCCCGCTCTTTATATCGCTGCTGAATTAGTAAAGCGCGGCGCTAAATTGCAGGTCTATGATCCCGAAGCCATTGCTACTTTTAAAGCGGCAACCACTCAACAGGTGCTTGATAACACCACCTTCGTTCATAACCAACAGGATGCGCTGGAAAAGGCCGACGCGCTGGTAATTTGTACCGAGTGGAATGAGTTCCGCCGGCCCACTATCGAGCGCTTCCAGGATCACATGAAACAGCCCGTAATCTTTGACGGACGTAATCTCTACGATCTTGAACGCGCCCGGAAATCAGGCATTACGTATATCAGTGTGGGACGTCCTTCGGTGAATGTGCTGGAGGGGTCTAAGGTCTGACGGTCAAAAGGCTGAAAGTTGATGAGTTTAAACGTTGAAAGGTTTAGGAGTTGAAGAAATCCAAACTACTCAACTTTATTCATCAATAATTTTATAATTAATTAGTATGAATCAATTTGGGTTTGAGAAGCTGAATGTTTGGGATAAATCAAAAGACTTTGTTATAAAAGTTTATAGAGTTACAGAAGGTTTCCCCGATAGTGAGAAGTTTGGTTTAGTAAGCCAGTTGAGAAGGGCTTCAGTATCAGTTAGCTCAAATATTGCAGAAGGATCTTCAAGAAGGTCAGCCAGAGAGCAGGGTAGATTTTATACCATCTCCTATAGCTCAGCTATAGAAGCTCTAAATCAATTAATCATTTCAAAAGATTTGGGTTATATATCAATATCAAATTATAAAGAACTGAGAAATGATTTAGAAGAAGTTACAGCAATGCTGAATCAACTGCATAAATCAACAAAAAGAAAATGTTGAGCTTATTGTTTCCCAAACCCCTAAACTCCTAAACGTTTAAACTTGTCGACTTATAAAAATAAAAAACGAGTTCTAATCACCGGCGGCGCTGGGTTTTTAGGTTCCCATCTTTGCGACCGTTACCTGGGTGAAGGCTACGAAGTGATTTGCATGGATAACCTCATCACCGGCAGTGCTGATAACATCGCTCACTTGGCGGGACGAGATGATTTCACATTCATCAAACACGACGTAACCAACTATATTCATATAAGCGGTGATCTCGACCTGATTCTTCATTTCGCTTCCCCGGCATCGCCCATTGATTACCTCGAAATGCCCATCCAAACGCTAAAAGTGGGTTCTCTGGGAACGCACAAAGCCCTGGGACTGGCCAAGAGCAAAAACGCGCGTTTTTTATTAGCCTCAACCAGCGAAGTGTATGGCGATCCGCTGATTCACCCCCAAAAAGAAAACTACTGGGGCAATGTGAATCCTATCGGTTCGAGGGGTGTTTATGATGAAGCCAAGCGGTTTGCCGAAGCGATGACGATGGCTTATCACCGTTATCACGGCATTGAAACGCGCATTGTACGCATTTTTAACACCTACGGCTCGCGCATGCGAATCAGCGACGGACGAGCGTTGCCGACTTTTATGAGCCAGGCTCTGAGGGGTGATGATTTGACCGTTTACGGGGATGGCTCCCAAACCCGCTCGTTCACTTATGTTGATGACTTGATTGAAGGCATCTGGCGACTTTCGCAAAGCGATTATACCGATCCGGTGAATATCGGCAATCCGCAGGAAATCACGATTCTGGAGTTCGCAAAAGAGATTATCAAACTGACCGGCTCTAAGAGCGATATTATTTTTGAGGAACTGCCTAAAGATGATCCGCAGGTTCGTCAGCCGGATATCGGGAGGGCAAAAAAAGTGCTCGATTGGCAGCCGAGGTATGACCGTGAAGAAGGCCTGCGTAAAACGCTGGATTATTTTAAGGAAAAAGTGCTGGTGAATTGAGTTTGTTCTATGAATTATAGCCCCTAAAGGCCATCCCCCTGCGCCCCCTTCAAAAGGGGGAAGAGTAATCCGCTGATGAAATCAGCGGAGCTTTTATCCCCCTTCGAAGGGGGATCGGGGGATGACCTTTTTGTAACCGAGTCCAAAAACTTAACTTTTTTAATCGGAAATTTTTTGACATTGAATTTTCTCACAGCCTCTGAAGGGGGCGCAGGGGGATGGCAAAAGCAGCTAATTAAATTATAGCAGAGAATTTTGATCGACTATTTAAAAATATTTCCCAAATCACTTGCAGCTTTAATTCTTTGCTGCATTTTTTTGCCATTGAAAAGCAGTGCACAGACTGGCTATGTGTTAGAACCCATTCCCGATGTCTGGTATAACAGCGTTGATGGGGTCAGAGTAGGGCTTCGGGTATTGGGGCATGTTCCCGGGACCTTTGGTGGCGGCCCCCATCGCCTGGATGCCGGCGTTTGGCTGGGTACAAAATTTCCCGAGCATCCCGTTTCCTATTATTTATCGTTTACCGAGCCGATTCCGTCTATTTCTGCCTATGGTAATGAGGCCAGCATCAACCTTACGACTTTATATCGAACCGGCTTTCAGCAGCATGGCATCACCTTCAATAAGCGCTGGCAAACGGGTTTTGAAGAACGGAATTACAAAGAATTTTCGATAGGGTTCAGGGCCGAGCACCGATTTGATGAAGATTATTTGCTCTACCCTCAGCTTTGGCAAGATAACTGGCTGTTTTTAATCGGAGCCGATCTCGACATCACCCATGAGAATAAGGCGGGACGGTATTATCTTTCCTTTCGGACTGACCTTAATTTAGGCGGAGCCTATGAAGAATTTATCCGGGCGGAAGTTTCAGTTCAGCAAGAATGGATACTTTCGGATGATTTTACACTGACAGGACGATTCTTTGCCGGCGCGGCTTCCAATCAAACCGCTCCCGAGTATCTGTTTATGCGAAGCCTGGAAACTGCCAGATACTGGATGAACAGTGGCTTAACGCGGGCACGAGGTACTATTCCACCTGCATGGATTGAAGCAGGCGTCATCCAGGTTACGGGCGGGCCTAATTTAAGAGGCTATCTCAATCAGGATATTGAAGTGCTCAATAACTCGGCCCGGCCATTTTTTACCTCCTTTACCGCCTTTAATGTTCAGCTGGAATATCCGAATCCCTTAGATGATGCCTTTAACGGCATTTCGGTGATTGGTGAATTTATCAATCTGCATTCGTACCTGTTTTTAGACGCCGGTACTTCGCTGGGTTTTACCGCGTCGGAAGTGGATGAACTTTTGGCTGATGCCGGCGCGGGATTTAAGTTTTCTATCAATATTCCCGATAATTTGGGCAAGCCGCGGGGCCTGATCATTCGGTATGATATTCCGTTTTGGGTATCTCATCCCGGCGATGAAGAATCTTTTAAATTTCGCAGCGTTATTGCCATAGGTGCCGTTATTTCATTATAATTTGTCATTCCTTCCGAAGGAATCCCTATGGGAGAATCCCAATTTGTTGGGTGAGGAATCTCAAATGTGATGGAGGTGGGCGCCGAAATTAAAGCAATAATTGTATCAACGTTTGAGATCCCTCTCCCGAAAGCCTTCGGGATCGGGATGACAAGAAAAACTATTTCAGCATTTTATTTTAGTGAAACGAATTTCATACATATTTTCGGCTTTTCTGCTTCTCTTCGTTGTGTCTTCGTGCACAACAGGGCGGTGGACTGTCAAAAATAAGTCGGCTGTAGACCAATCTGATTATGAAATTTTAGAGCAGCATCAGTTTTTGAAAATTTCGGGTGATGTTTCCCCCGAAGCCCCCGTCCTGCAGCTTGATGTTCTTTCGCGCACAAAATACCGCTACGCCCAAAAAGTGCTGGTTCAGCGAAACATTCAGGATTATAAATTGCGTCCTTGGTTTACGGCATTGGGATTAGCCGGTGCCGCAACGGCTTTTTTTGTGGCTAATGCTACCATTTTTAGAGGCAACAGAACTCCCACAAAATCATTGACCTTAAATGCCGCCGGTGCGCTGCTTGCGGTTTCCGGTATTTTTAATATGAAACCGGTAGGTGAACCACGTCCCACGGGCGAAGAACGCTTTTTGAGACAAACGGGAACGGTAGTAAAAGTAGATACCGTCAACGTTCAGGAACCGGTTGTAAATACGGCATCAATTCGTATTCATTACCAGGATCAAGTGCTTTTTGATGATGCCAAACATAGTTTTTCATCCGGACGGTTAGAAATTCCGTTGGCCGATAAATTGCGTTCCCTGCAAATTAAAGGGCCAAATCCCGGTTCTGTTTCCGTTAAGGTTGAATTTATAGATTCGTCCTACTCTTTTAAATTCCCGGTTGAAAAGATACTTCAGCCCTACGCACAGGTTTCGAGTCAGTTCACCGAATTGAGAAACAGCCCAAACATCACCCCGAACAATATTTTAGCTGATTTGCTGCAAGGGAGCCAGGTGAGGGTGCAGGATTACAGCAATGAGCAGTGGTACCGGGTGCTGTATGGCGGTATTTCGGAGAATTATATCTACAAAGATGATGCGGTGCTCGTATGGCGGCCCTCCGATTTCGCTCAGGATAATCAGGTGGTTACCGTGCCGAGAATTTCTTTCGGCAATGTGGATGTGGAAAGCAATATCCCCGTTTTGGAGGCATCGAACCCAAACGGTATCGCTTTAATTGTGACTAATGAAGATTATAATGGAAATCTGCCTGAAAACAGATATGCTTTTCGCGATGGAAGGCTGATTCGTACCTACCTGGAAAATGCGTTGGGCTTCCATCCCCAAAATATATTTACGCTCACCGACATCAGCGATTCAACACGCCTTTACAGAACGCTTTCGCATATTCAATTTGCAGCTGACGACAGCACCGAATTTTTTGTTTACCTAAACGGCTACGGCTCGGTTGCAAGAGGTGAAGCTGGTGCCCGTTTTACGTTTTTAACAGTTGATGAAAATGGGAAAGAAAGTCAGGCAGGCCTGAATCTAAAAATACTTTTTGAACAACTTTCTGCGGTACCGTCCTTACAGACGCTGGTAGTCAGCGATATTGACTTTAGCCATAACATGCCTGAAAATGCCTTCACAATAAATGAACAGCAGCGGGCCTTGGAATCGCTGGCATCCGCACTGACCGAGGACCAGCCGAAAACATCACTGCTGATGGGAACCCAGTTGGGGCAACCCTCCAGCCTGTACGTTTCTTCAACGGGTGAAGATAAAAAACATCATATCTTCCCTTATTTCTTTGCCCGGGCTATTCAGCAGCGAAGGACGAACCTTTCCGCTATCTACCAGTATTTAGAACGAAATGTATCGTACACTTCGCGGAAGCTGCATGATCGTCCCCAGGATCCCCGGCTTTTTGGTGATGTTTTCCTGGATTTAGTGAACGAGTGAGAAAATTGCTCCTGTTTGTTCAGCAGCTGCCTGAAATCCCCCTAACCCCCTTTGGAAAAGAGGGAGGTTTTGGATTTTAAGATTTGGAGCATCTCTATAAATTTTAATGTTTTAGCTTTTGAACAGAACCCTAAAAAAGCAAGGAATTTCCCCTTTCTAAAGGGGTTTAGGGGGATTTCCCTGCTATCTGCTTTCTATCTCAATCGAAGAATCACTTAAATCAATGAAAGAAATAATAAAACAAATACGTTCAAGAGCCGCGGCTCAATCAAAACGGATTGTTTTGCCCGAAACGGAGGATCTCCGCGTGCTAAAAGCGGCATCATTTCTGGCTGAACAGGGTATTTGCCGGGTCATTTTATTGGGTGATGAACAGGCAATTCATCCAAAGGCTGCTCAAAATGGAATCAAGCTGGAGGATGATATTGAGATTTTATCACCCGCTAAAGCTAATGACATGGAAGGCTTGGTCCAGCATCTTTTTGAGCGAAGAAAACATAAGGGAATCACGCAGCGAGAAGCGGCAGAAATGCTAAAAAATCCGCTTTATTTTGCGGCGGGACTGGTAGCCACAGATCAAGCCGATGGTTGCGTAACGGGATCGGTAGCCACAACGGGCGAAGTGATTCGAGCCGCTATTCACACTATCGGGCTTCGTCCCGGAAATAATACCGTTTCGAGTACTTTTTTAATGGCCCTGCAAGAAGGAAAGGCCCTGACTTACGCCGACTGCGGAGTTGTGCCTTATCCCGATGCAAAACAACTTGCCGATATTGCTGTTGAATCGGCCCGAACGCACCGGCTTTTGACGGAAGAAGATCCGGTTGTAGCTATGCTTTCGTTTTCAACCAAAGGCAGTGCTGAACACGAGCGAACCATGCTGGTGCGAGATGCTATGGAGCTTGTCCGGCAAAAAGCTCCTGATTTAGCGGTTGACGGTGAGCTGCAATTCGACGCAGCTTACGTTCCCGAAGTAGCGGGACGAAAAGCCCCTGATTCAAAAGTAGCGGGCAAAGCGAATGTATTCATTTTTCCCAATCTTGACGCAGGCAATATCGCTTATAAAATCACGGAACGCTTAGCCGGAGCTTCAGCCACAGGCCCTATTTTGCAGGGATTGGCAAAACCGATGATGGATCTCTCCCGCGGCTGCAGCTGGCAGGATATTATAAATGTGGCAGCGGTGGCGGTTTTAATGGGAGAAGGGTGATATTGTCAGCAGGTTTTAGCAAATCGAGCCAGATAAATTCATAACGCCCTAAATTCTACGATGTAGATATGTTCCCTTCGATTGTACCCAATAGAATGAATGCCTCAGAACCAACTTTTGCTCTCTGCATTTGGAAGTCTAATATCTCTTGATCTATTGACTTTAATAGTAAAAAACAAAGTTCATTTATAACTATTCCACTCAGCCGGAGAATAGCCCGGGATTTATAAAAGCAGGGTTTAAAAAAGAATCAGAATGATTCTTTCAAGCATCAAGCATCAAGCATCAAGCATCAAGCATCAAGCATCAAGCATCAAGCATCAAGCATCAAGCATCAAGCATCAAGCATCAAGCATCAAGCATCAAGCATCAAGCATCAAGCATCAAGCA
>DASSAY010000188.1:0-3509 GCA_035699185.1 Balneolaceae bacterium
CTTTGAGCGTTTCGGTGCCGTAATGATTGGCATCCCGCTTACCCAGAAGATTTAAGTTAGGGCCGTTTATAACTGAAATTTTCATAAATTCACCTTCGAACGGATTTTTTGAGCCAGTTCTTTCATCCGCTCTTCGCTTACATCCACTTTATTTCCCAGCACCATCACCTGCTCATTTTTGTACAAAGGAATCAGATGCATGTGAGCATGCGGAACTTCCAGTCCCTGAACAATAACACCGGTGCGCAACGGGTGAAGAGCAGCGTCAATCGCTTTGGCAATAGTTTGTGAAAAATCCATTGTTTTGTGCATCAAATCTTTCGGGAGATCAAAAAAATAATCAATTTCTTTTTTGGGGACGACAAGGGTGTGTCCCTCTGCAATGGGACTAATATCCAGAAATGCGATATGATCATTCGTTTCTGCCACTTTATGACAAGGAACTTCGCCTTCAATAATTTTAGTAAATACGTCAGCCATAATTTATCTCATTTAGATTGATACATTATATCAGTTTGAAAAGAAAAAATACATAATTAAAATATGTGACGGCAATATTAACCAGAATATTGTCGTTTTGTTGCAACAAGGTTATATTTCGTTGCAACTTTTTTAATTTTATCATTATGAGCAAGACAAAAGAGAAAAAAACAGTTTGGTTTGGGATGAAACTGACTCCCGAGCAAAAAGAAAAAATTCGTACCCTGGCGCGCCGGCGCGGTGTGAGCCAAAAGCGGGCTGTGCTCGATTTGGTGGAAAAGGAGGTGGAAGAAGAGCAAGTGAAACCGGTGGCAGACTCTTTCTATGAACGAAATAAAGATTTGATCGGTGCTGCTGAAGGGCCGGGAGACCTTTCCACCAATCCAAAATATATGAAAGGGTACGGCAAGTGATTACCTTTATAGATGCCGGACCTTTAACAGCTTTGATCGATAAAAGGGATCAATGGCATAATTGGGCAGTCAATCGGGTCAAAGAGATAAAATCTCCCCTTATCACTTGTGAAGCTGTTTTATCGGAATGTTGTTTTATATTGAACCGTTCAGGAGTGGATCTTCAATATCTTTTTAATTTCATTGACAGGGGCGATATTCGAGTGGAATCATCCTTTGTTAGCACTGTACATCAGAAAAGAGTTATTGAAATTATTAACACTTACCACAATCTGCCGGCATCTTTCGCCGATGCTTGCCTGGTTTGCATGGCAGAGAATACTGCGAGTGATGCTAAAATTTTCACCTTAGACAATCATTTCAATATTTATCGCACTGATGAAGGAAAACTCCTTTCATTGATTAGCCCGGCTTCTTAAATTTAAAATTTCCATTTATCCTTTCTCCTTCAATCGTTTTCTCCTCTTCGCCCCAGTCCAGGTAGCCCATTACTTCGGAAAGGACCAGAAAAATAGCGCCTTTTTTGATCGCATCGGGAAATATTTTCTGCGATATTTCCATCAGTCCCAGGGGTTCTTTTCGCAGTAACTGTTGAATTTTTTCGAACCTTTTTTTGTGCTCTTTCAGGTGATGATTGGCAACAGCGGCTGAATTTTTGATGATTTTGCCATGCCCCGGAAATACGGTTCCCTTCTGTTCTCGTATCCATTGCAGCGACTTCCGGTATTGCAGTAAGCTTTTATTTCGAAGGCCGGTGTCAGGATCAAAATTTATAAGCGCATTAGTGCTGATATGTTCCAGCAGTAAATCACCGCCAAAGATCACTCCATCATCAGAATGAAAAGCTATGTGGCCGGGTGCATGACCGGTCGTGTGTTTAACCTTCACCTTCAACCGGCCGCTCGAAAGCTCGTCATTATGTTCAATCCATTCCGGTTCTACCGGCTGTTGAAATTGCTGCAGCCATTCAAGCTGAGCAATCATCATTTCAGTAAAATGGTCGGGAATGCCATGCTCTTTAAAGAAAGCTTGAAAAAGCTCGCGATCGTCATTGCCCGCAAAATTAGCGCGTTCTTTTGGATGTCCGTAAATCACGGCGCCGGAATGATCAGCCAGCTTTGCGGCCAGGCCAAAATGGTCAGGATGCCCGTGAGTGAGCCAGATTTCATCAATATCTTTCAGGCTCAAATCGCGCTCTTCTAAATGATTCGAAATGATGGACAGAGATTTTTTGTCATTATAGCCACAATCTACCAGCACGTTTTTTTGATCGGTAATTAAATAACTGAAAACATCACCTACCGCAAAGGGCGTGCTTATTCGAATAGGATGGATGAGTTTGCTAACCAAAAGAAAGTTTTTCATTAATTTTATTCCTTTTAAGTTAAAAAGTATTTCTGTGGATACAGATTTTTAGAGGAAAAATCTTTTAAATATTTTTGTTTGAAATTAGTTAGCTGAAAGCCTTATATTTGGAATCTGTTTTTGACCCGGGAGTCGGTAGCTCAGCTGGTAGAGCAACGGCCTTTTAAGCCGTGGGTCGAGGGTTCGAACCCCTCCCGACTCACAAATAGTTAACCTCTCTTGCAAAAGCCTCTGCTGGTAAAACCTTCAGGGGCTTTTTTTGTATATTCCATAAATGGAATTACCAAGCCTTGAACTTTGGTTGCAAGAATATACTTTTGTGTATCGTCATCATTAATACATTTTTATGGCCGAAAAGAAGAATAAATCGGAGAAAGAACAATCACAAAGAAGAAAAGGGATGAAGCGTCCCGGGGGACGAAGCCCCTACACTTTTTACTGGATTGCCATCGCCATACTATTTGCTTTTTGGATCTTTAGCTCTCAGGGAGGCGGGTTTTTCGGTGGCCCCCCGGCTATCGACTATAGCACTTTCCGCGATGAAGTCCGGTCGGGAAATGTGGAAAAAGTGACCATTCGCGGCACAAAAATTACAGGAGATCTGGAAACCGAAACCGTCTTAAGAGCCTCCCAAAATGATACCACTGCTTACAGCCGGTTTGTAACGTATTTGCCATCGTTTGGTGATGATGAGCTCCTGGATATGCTTGAAGAAAACGATGTGCAGGTTCAGGCTTTACCCCCAAGCAATTTTAGCTGGTGGACGATCTTAATCTGGGGCCTTCCGCTGGCCTTTTTGGTGATTATCGGCCTTCAGTTCTTCCGTCAGATGCGAACGCAGGGACAAAGCATGTTCCAAATTGGACAGAGTAAAGCCAAACTTCAGGATTCCGAAAATGTAAATACCACTTTTGATGATGTAGCAGGGCTTGAGGGTGCCAAGACCGAACTCCGGGAGATTGTCAGTTTTCTCAAGCATCCCGATCAGTTCGACTCGCTTGGAGGTGAAATCCCCAAAGGCCTCCTGCTGGTGGGCCCGCCCGGTACGGGAAAAACCCTGTTAGCGCGCGCTGTTGCGGGTGAAGCGAATGTTCCTTTTTTCACTATCACCGGCTCCGATTTTATGGAAATGTTCGTAGGCGTAGGGGCAAAACGCGTTCGCGATATGTTTGAAAAAGCCAAAGAAAAGGAGCCTTGCATCATCTTCATTGATGAAATTGACTCCATCGGCCGTAAGCGCGGAGCCGGCCT
>DASSAY010000189.1:0-7361 GCA_035699185.1 Balneolaceae bacterium
GCTGCAGGTAGGGCGTTAATAGAATCCAGAGGGTGATGGTATAGGGAAAATAGCGGTCGATTTTGAAGCCCGCGCTCTCGCTCATCACGATTAATTCGCGCTGAATGAGCACAGCAATGAGTATAATCAAAGCAGCGAAATAAAAAGCTCCGAGCCAGGTAACAAAAAGAAAAAAGGCGGCCGCGGGAACCCCGAAAAGAACACGTTTGGTTAGTTCACTCACAGAAGTTGGTACTTTCTTTCATAAAATGGGTTACAAAGTGTTATGGAAAACAAGGAAAATAAGACTTTAAAATAGAAGCAGCAGTAGGCAGTGGCAGAGAGCAGTTAAACCCGCCTCCTGCCAACTGCCACTGCCTACTTTGGGGAAACCCTATCAACACTGTCCTGCTTATAAAATATTCTGATCTTTGAAATCGTGTATCAGTCTTCATCACCAGAATCATCCGGCAGATCCATCTCTTCCAAAGCCTGCCGGGCTTCTTCTTCATATTCTTTGGGAACGTACAGGTACACCAGCGCCAAGTCGCCCACATTTAAATTAAAGGCCGAATCGCGTTTGGTGAGAATATTCGAGGGAATATCTAAATTAGACAGGTAGTTTTGAGCGGAAGCAATTTCTAATTCCGTACTGCGTTCCATCACACACACCCAGTTGCTGATGTCGTTTGGCTTGGGATCGTTAAACATAAAACCCTCCTCAGGCTGATAATTTCGAATGCCGATTGTACATCCAATATACAATATATGCTGAAATTATTAGACTCGGAATTACTGCCCAGAACGAAGGCATCATTTCGGGCGTAATCTCGGCAAAGGCCGATTCGGGATAGTATTTGCCCACCAGCACACTGCCCCCGTTGTTGATGAAATGAGCAACAATCGCGGGATAAATGCTTTCGGATATCCAGGTGACAAAAGCGAATAAAATGCCGAGTGATGCTAACGGAATAAGATTGCTTAACTGAAGATGATACAAGCCGAATATAAGTCCCGAAACAATAATGGCAGGCCAGATACTCCAGCTTTTTTGAAAGGCTCGCAGGGCATAACCGCGAAACAGTGTTTCTTCACAAAGGGCAGGCACCAAGGCTACATGGAAAAGGGTAATCAGCAGCAGGTGATCGCTGGTTAAATAATTTTCGATCATCTCCATTTGCGTGCTCTGCATTTTGCTGAAAAAATCGGGTACCGGAATGAGCGCATTGAGCCAGGCGAGAAACCAGATCGTAGGCTGAACGGCCAGAATCAAAACAGCGGTCAGCGCAATTTTTTGAGCGGTATCATTCCTGATTTTAAAACGAAGAAATGACGTTCGCCGGTCTTTAGAAGTTTGCAACCGGCAAAAAAAACAGGTCGCCAGGCCCAAAAACAAGATCTGTCCCGTTGAATTGCCAATGAATAATACTCCGAGTCTCTCAGGCAACAATTTAACCGCTTCCATAGCGGTCACTCCCGACTTAGCCACAAGCACAACCATCGCCACTATGGCGGCCGTAATCTGAAAGAGAACAAATGCTATGATAATCCACAGAAGGGCCAGGGCCCAGTCCGAAAACCCGTTCCTTTCGGCCCAGGACCTGTATGCTTCGTGATTTGTCATTTCTCCTAAACGCTCTTGCCCTTCAAATTTATTGCTCATTAAATAGTGCTGTCAGCTTCCTTTTTGCCGAAAATTTTAGCGCCAATCATGCCGGTAAGCAGATTCAAAATACCATATGCAAGTACTCCGGTCCAAAGTTGATAAATGATACTGCCTTGCTTGCGCATCCCTTCAACCGTAGAATCAATAAACTGTTGCTTTTGCTCTTCAGGCATATCCATTGCCTCAAGATTAGCAACAGAAGCATCGATCATTTGCTGCATCATATCGGGATCAATAAGCTGCCATAGTTGGCCTAAAATGATAGTAACAATAGTGATACAAATACCAGTCAATAAACCGATTAAAGCTCCCTGGCCTAAAGTAATGGGAGCGTTGTATTCATTGGCATAATGCCAGGTTGCCAGCATTCCGCCAAAAGCAGCTACCAAACAACCCAATAGGCCAATAAGCGAAGTGAAAGAGAAACCTCCTGTCGGTTCGGCATTGATAATGGCATAGGCAGCCACTAAACCAATTGCGAAAGCAATAATTCCAAATATTAAACCGGCAACACCTACCGAGGTCCAATAAGAGGGCTGTTCATTTTCCAACGTCTGTTGTGATTCTTGCATGATGATCCTTTTTTGATTTAAGTTTACTTTTAAAGAAATCTCCCGAAAAAAGCAGTACCGGCGTCCATCCCATCAGCCAGCCGAGTACCAATCGCGAAACCAACGTATTTTGCCAAAATCCGAGCAAATTTCCAACTATATCTAAAAGATTGATCAAAACAATCCCCACAAGCACTTTTTTAACGGGTGAGGGCTCCTTAAATTCAAAAAAAGACAGTGCCGGAAGCAGCAGCCAACCCGCTAAAAATCCCGTGTAAATCCCCAGACAGCGGCTGCAAACTGCCATTGGCTGACCGTTAATCCAAAATGATCGCTCCGGCATTTGATGGCAAAGTCCGCTAAAAATTTGATGCTGCCATTCAAATTGCCAAGGCTCCGATTGATTGAAAAGTCCCCCGCCCAGCGCAGTTAGCACTACAAAAAGTGCGAGCACCAGTATCAAAAAATATAATGGAGTTTGGTAGGATCGCATGCAGTAATTATTCAATCACTTCATCTAATCATTAACAAACCGTTCGGGCGTGTAACTCCCTCACAGCTGAATATGTGGGACGCAGGGGGATGACCGGAACCATAAATAAAATATGAAATCATTCAACCATTAACCGCTGCCTTCAAACTTTCAATAAAATTATCAGGGGCGCGGCAGGGCCGGCGAGTTTCTTCATCCACAAAGCACAAAATTACCGAACCAACGGCATGCGGTTCATCCCGCCGATCAGTAAAAATTTCGTAATAAGTTGCCAGTTTCACCATCGGCATATCAAACAATTTCACTTCAATCCGCATCAATTCATCATAAAAAACCGGCGCTTTATAATCTACTTCGGTGTGAACCACCGGCAGCATCACCCCTTCTTGCTCTAATTTAGCATAGGGAAAACCGATAGAACGAATCATCTCGGTTCGCGCTTCCTCGAAATATTCCATATAGCGCCCGTAATACACATAGCCCATCTGGTCGGTTTCTCCATAGCGGCTCCGCAATCGATGAGTGTATGAAAAAATAGGCTCTTTTTTAGGAAACACTATTTTGCCTTTGCTTTAGGTACTTTCTCGAATTCACCGATGTTCGCATATTTATTTATACGATCATCCACAAGCTCTTCTGGCTTCATTTTACCCAAGCTTTTGAGTGATTTTACCAGTTGTTTCTTTACGGCCTTAGCCGATTTATCGGGATCACGGTGCGCCCCGCCCAGAGGCTCTTTAATGATACCCTCGATAATTCCCATCTCTTTCAAATCCTTGGCAGTGAGCTTTAGCACCGATGCGGCCTGCTCTTTATAATCCCACGTTTTCCATAAAATAGATGAACACGATTCGGGAGAAATCACCGAGTACCAGGTGTTTTCCATCATAAATAAATGATTGCCCATCCCGATGCCAATCGCCCCGCCGCTGGCGCCCTCGCCAATCACAACAGAAATAATCGGCACTTTGAGCGTAGCCATCATCTTTAAATTCTTAGCAATAGCCTCGGCTTGTCCGCGTTCTTCGGCCTCCAAACCGGGATAAGCTCCCGGCGTATCCAGCAGGGTGATGACCGGAATCTCAAATTTTTCGGCCAGCTTCATCAGCCGGTAAGCCTTGCGGTAACCTTCGGGATTGGCCATCCCAAAGCGACGAAGCTGACGGCTTTGCGTATCCCGCCCTTTTTGGTGGCCCATAATCATCACCGATTCTCCGTTGATCGTTGCCAGCCCTCCTACGATTGCTTTATCATCACTATGATAGCGGTCGCCATGGAGCTCAATGAAATTTTCGGTGATCTTAGAAATATAATCGAGCGTATAGGGACGGTCAGGATGACGTGCCAGCTGCACACGCTGCCATCGGGTAAGATTACTAAAGATGGATTTCCGGAGTTCATCAACCCGTTTTTCGAGCCGCTTTATTTCCGGTGAAAGTACATCATCATCAGCAATAGAAAGTTCACTGAGCTCTTTGATCTTCTTTTCGAGATCAGCAATAGGTTGTTCAAAATCCAAGTACTGCATATAAAATTTTATTTTAATCGCTTAAAAAGTCAGTCAAATATAAAAACAAATACCGACATATTAAGAAGTTATCTTGGGCTACTATTTTTTTAGTCAAAAAAAGCTGATGAAGTTTAGCAGCGGTTGATCCAAGCCAGAATGTCCCCCTTCAAAGAGGCTGTGAGAAACAGGTACTCAAATCTAAATGGCTTAAAAAGGTTAGACACCGAGTTACACAAAGAAGTCACAGAGAACCACAGAGAGTTTTAAACTATTCTCAGCCTTCTTTGCGTGAACTTTGCGACCTTTGCGGTTAAAAGAATGTGGTTGTAGAACGTTTGATATATTATTTTCTCTCAGTCTTATAAAGGGGCGCAGGGGGATGACCGGCCAGAATCATCAATTCAGATCCAGTATTAATCTTAGGCAATATCCTTAAAGCATTCCAAACACACTTTGAATTTTCAAAGACCAAACCCGCCAGACTGCTTCCCAAACAATAGATTTCGACATCTTCGAAACTCCCTCTTCGCGCTCCCTGAAAATAATTCCCACCTCTTTCAGAGTGAACCCTGCCTTCCAAGCCCTGAAATGAAGCTCAATCTGAAAAGCGTAGCCATTGGATTTGATATGGTCAAGTGAGATTGCTTCAAGAACTTCTCGGCGAATACATTTAAATCCCGCGGTAGTATCAAAAATGGGCAGGCCGGTGATGAAACCGGCATATACATTAGCGCTGTAGGAAAGAATCAAGCGGGTCAGCGGCCAATTTATAATGCTGATGCCATTAGCATAACGAGAGCCTACCGCCACATCCGCTTCACCCTGTTTTACTTTTGCCACCAATCGTGGCAAATCGGCAGGGTTATGAGAAAAGTCGGCATCCATCTCACAAATAAAGGCGTAACCTTGTTCTAAAGCATATTTAAAGCCCGCAACATACGCGGTTCCCAATCCTAATTTTCCAGAGCGCTCCATCAAAAAAAGGCGTTCCGGAAATTGCTTTTGTTCTTCCTTTATGAGTTCTGCCGTTCCGTCCGGTGACCCGTCATCAACGATCAAAAGATCAAAAGAATCATTCAAGCCCATTACCACTCTAATAAGCTTTATAATATTATTTGATTCATTATAAGTAGGAACAACTACCAACGTCTTATCCGTCATCACTCCAAAAATGCTTTTCTATATTTTACTAATGCCTGTTACTGATAACCCCAAAGTTAACACTTCGATATTCTCCTAAGAATACAAAATTAGCTCTAAATATTTCATTATTTTCAGCATCAATATATCAACTATACAAAAAATTATATAATTCAATCGAACCATTGTTTAAACTCAAAAAAACGACTTCTTCAACCAAAGCACGCTTAGGCACACTTACAACCGATCACGGCGCCATTCAAACCCCCATCTTTATGCCGGTCGGCACATTGGGAACGGTAAAAGCAGTAAAACAGGATGATTTGATTGAAAAGGTGAAGGCTCAAATCATTCTGGGAAATACCTATCATCTGTACCTCAGGCCGGGCTGTGATATTATTGAAGGCGCGGGCGGACTTCATTCGTTCATCAGCTGGGATCACCCCATTTTAACAGATTCCGGAGGATATCAAATATTCTCCCTTTCCGACAATCGTGAACTTACAAAGAAGGGAGCACACTTTAAAAGCCACCTTGATGGTTCAGAACATACCTTTACTCCCGAAAGTGTAGTTGATATTCAGCGTACCCTCGGCTCCGATATCATCATGGTTCTGGATGAATGTCCCCCTTACCCAAGCACTTATGAATATGCCAAAGAATCGATGGAACTCACTCATAATTGGGAAAAACGGGGGCGTGAAGCATTTCTCAAAACAGAGCCGAAGTACGGACATCAGCAATTTCAGTTTGGTATTGTTCAAGGCGGGACTTTCCCTGATCTCAGGAAAGAATCCTCAAAATACATTGTTGATCTCGATTTCGAAGGTATTGCCATCGGCGGGCTTAGCGTAGGTGAACCAACCGAGCTCATGTATGAAATGACCAACTTGAATACTGATTTTTTGCCCCAAAATAAACCCCGTTATTTGATGGGAGTTGGAACTCCTGCCAACCTCCTTCAGTGCATTGCCCGCGGTATTGATATGTTTGATTGCGTTTTACCCACCCGGAATGCCCGCAACGGACAAATTTTCACCAAAGAGGGCTACATCAACATTCGAAATGCCAAATGGAAAAACCATCACCAGCCCTTGGATCCCGACTTCCCGAGTGATCTGTGCCAAAAATACAAAATGTCGTACATCCACCACCTCTTCCGGAATAGTGAATTACTTGGATTAGAACTCGCATCCCTGCATAACCTTACTTTTTACCTTCGGTTGATGGAAGAAGTGAGAGAACGAATTGCTGATGATAGCTTTGCAAATTGGTATGAAGAGAAAGCCAAAGTGTTAGATACAAAGATATAATTGGACCTCTATACTTGTAACCCCAACCGCCTGCTTGGAAAAAATACCCCTTTGATTATTGAAAAAAACTAATCAAGACAGGTGCCTCTATAGAAAAAGCATTTCGCAAATCTTAAATCGTTAATCCTTGTTCTGAAGTCTTTGACCGTGAACAACCATTAATGATTTTGGATCTTTCACCCATCTGCAATTACTATATATCCCGAGCGCCTGCTCAGAAAAGGAAATCTTTGAATCGGGAAACATACCGCTCGAAACAACACCTTGATATATTGAAAGGGTAAATAATTGTGAGGCTGTCTAAAAAGTAGTTCTGTGAAACAAAGTTCCTTACAAATTTAAGTTTAGTACCTTATAAACCTTTAAATGGCAATAGTCCCCCTTGGAGAAGGGGGCGCAGGGGGATTGACCGAGACAACAAAACGAATCACCCTAATTTATTTAAGTAGCCTTAATGGTTTTTTGACTTTTTGGACAGCCTCGATAACGATAGAAAACTAATCTAAAAGGGCTTTAGCCCTTCAAAAAAACAATAAAAAAAGCCTTCACACTTTCGTATGAAGGCTTTAAAAAAGAGAGCAGTCGGGGACCTACGCTTCCTCCCTTGCGGGAAGTACCATCGGCGCTGCAGGGCTTAACGGCCGTGTTCGGGATGGGAACGGGTGGGGCCCCTGCGCTTGGCCCGCCTGCTCAAAATGTCAACAGATTT
>DASSAY010000190.1:0-2245 GCA_035699185.1 Balneolaceae bacterium
CAAAAAAGTAATTAAATGTGTTGAGTGTTTGAAACATACTGCTTTAGGACGGTTATTGAGCCATTAAAGCAACCACCCCTGCACCCCCCTGCACCCCTCCTTTAAAAGGAGGGGATTCTTGCTTTTCAAAAGGGAGATGCAATAGGGGTTAAAGAGACATCTCAATCTATTAAACCACTAAACGCATTAGTTGAATTAATCAAAAAGTTAATTCAATCAAAAACTTTCTTTGTTGGCAAGTTTGTACTATGTTCTTAAAAAATTTATAAAAAAGATCATCTATGGCAGTTATAGAAGTCGATAATATCAGTAAATCTTTTGGGGATACCCAGGCGGTTCGAGATGTAAGTTTTGAAGTGCCGAAGGGACGGATTTTTGGACTGCTGGGCCCAAACGGCGCCGGTAAAACCACGGCAATTCGTATCATCAACCATATTTTAATAGCGGATTCCGGTTCTGTAAAAATTAACGGCATCAATGTGAGTCCCAAAACGCAGCAACTCATTGGCTATATGCCGGAAGAACGCGGGCTGTACAAAAAAATGAAAGTCGGCGAGCAACTTATCTATTTGGCGCGACTGAAAGGGTTATCAGAAGCGGAAGCCAAAGAAACCATCAACCGCTGGCTTAAGCGGTTTGATGCAGCTGACTGGCACGACAAAAAAGTGGGCGAACTATCGAAAGGGATGTCGCAGAAAATCCAGTTCATCGCTACCGTCGCCCACGATCCGGATATTTATATTTTTGATGAACCCTTTAGCGGACTCGATCCCATCAACAGTGAAATGCTCAAAGAGATTGTGATTGAGCTGCGCGAGAAGGGAAAAACAGTGCTTTTTTCTACCCACAGAATGGAGCAGGTTGAACAGATGTGCGATGATATTTGCCTCTTCAACAATGGCAAAGCGGTACTTCAGGGAAATCTTCGGGAAATCAAGCAAAAATTCGGTAAGAACACTATCAACATCGAATTTCAGGGTGACCACAGCTTTCTGGATAAACTCGAAGGTGTTCGTATCAACAATCGTTCTACTAATTTTGCTGAAATCCGTGTACTGAACGGGCAGGAAATGCAGGATATTCTCAAGCTGGCCATGGATCACGCCGAGATCTACAAATTCCAGCGTGTGGAGCCCTCACTCAACGAAATTTTTATCTCAACCGTCGGCGAAGATAATATTAACCAAAAAGAACTGGCTGATTTATGAGTTTTCGACAAATTTTTCTTGTCCTTAAACGCGAATATTTGACACGTATTCGCTCCAAGGCGTTTATCATTGCCACTATTTTAATTCCGGTGGCGATGATCACCTTAATGGGCGTAGGCATCGGCATTGCCATTTGGGATTCCGGAAACGAGTATACCATCGGCATTGTGGATGAAACCGAAAGCCTGTATCCCCGGCTTGAAGAATTAGCGCCCGGGCGGTATGAAGATTTCTCTTCCCTTTCTGAAGATTCTTTGCGCTCTTTGGTGATGTCTGAGCAGATCGACGGTTATATTTTTCTGACCGAAGCTCACATCACAGAAGGTGAAAGTCCTGAGTTTATTTCGAGCGGAGCGGGCGGAATCAGTTTACAATCGACCCTGAGCTCCGACCTTCGAGAGGTGATTCGCAGCGAGCGGTTAGAAAGAGCTGACGTTTCTGCCGATATACAAGCGATCTATGAGAGTGAAGTGGATCTCATCACCCGAAAACTTACCGAAGAAGGAAAAGAAACCGAAGATAACAGCGGCTTTTTGACGGCCATAGGTATGATTATGGGCGTTATTATTTTCGGTTCCGTTTTGGGATACGGCGGACTGATTACCCGAAGTGTTATTGAAGAAAAAACCAATCGCATTGTTGAAGTGATCGCTTCATCGGTAAAACCAATCGAACTGCTACTGGGAAAAATGGGCGGTGTAGGTGCTCTTGCGCTCACGCAGATAGGCATCTGGCTGGCCACTTTCTTTGGCCTCGCTGCGGCCGCAGGTCCCGTTGCCGGAATGCTCCTTTCCTCAAGCGGCCCTGAATCGACAGGCGCGGAAGCAGGAGATCAAACCGCTAATGCTCCGGCTTTTACGATTCCCGATATTGATCCCTCCCTGATCGTTTATTTTGTGATTTTCTTCATTCTCGGTTATCTCATTTACAGCGCTCTTTTTGCCGCCATCGGTTCCGCTGTTGATTCCGAAGCCGATACTCAGCAATATATGATGCCGATTATGGTACCCATTATGATTGCTTACTTTATCCTGATC
>DASSAY010000191.1:0-2044 GCA_035699185.1 Balneolaceae bacterium
CCTTCGCCCGGGATAGCACGGACGTTGCTGTTTCGGTTATCAGCAGAGAGATATTGCTGCAGCTGCTGCACGTTTTGCGGAAAATGCTGGACGGCCTGCATTCGATCTGCCCGAATAGCACGCGCCGTAGTTGGGTCGGTACCCGGAGCGCGTCCCAGTCCCAGATCTATTCGTCCGCCATAGATGGTAGCCAATGTCCCGAATTGCTCGGCTATGATTAAAGGAGAATGATTGGGCAGCATCACCCCGCCAGACCCCACCCGCAGGGTTTTGGTAGCTTCGGCTATATGAGCAAGGAGTGTCGAAGTGGCGGAACTGGCTATATTTTCCATGTTATGATGTTCGGCCATCCAAAATCGTTTATAGCCGTAGCTCTCGGCATGAACGGCCAGATCGCGGCTGTTACTTATGGCACCTGTGGGCGTTTGTCCTTCTGTTATGATGGCCAAATCTAAAAGGGAATACGGGATGTTCGGAATATCTTCTGTACTCATCAAATGTTAGCCTGGGTTATTAAAGCATTTGTTTTAAAAATCTATTCCCAATAGTACATCTTTAAGATAAAGATTGTGTAAAGGCAGGGCAGGAAGCGGTGGCAGTTGGCAGGAGGCAGCTTGTTAGACTACGATAAATCTAAATCGTTAATCCTTGTTCTGCAATCACAGCAGTTCTTTTATCCTTACTTTGAACCATCTAAATCAAGAACCACATCTTCATCAATAAGGGAAGTGAGGTTAATGGGAGGTAAAATAAAATCTTTAAAAGGTGTCTCTCTTGTTTTCTCATGCAGAATACCTCGTATCGTACCAACTGTTAAAACCGCCAGATGAGAAGCAAAGCCTTTTGGAATAGTCAGGGTATGTTCTTTCTCATCAGTCAGGGATTGCCAGGTTTCACTCTCAATTTGAAAGGCACAAGTTACGGAAATGATTAAAAAGGGTGTTTCTTCATGTTGAAACTGAAACTTCATTTCAACACCTATTACTTGATTTTCTTGATTAAAACCGAAATCAAGAAAGGTACTTAGTCCTACCTCAGTATCCGCTTTAAAAACTTCTTCAACTATGGCAAATTCATTTGTGGCTATATCCGCAATATTAAATTGCAGGGCAAGATTTTCATTCTCACTCATACTTTAACAAGTCTCATGTTTGAAGAAATCTCGTCAGAGGGTGACCAAGAGCCATGAGCTACCTTCTTAAAACTCTCCTGTTTCGCAAAGCGCCGACCCTTTCCTTTTTCAAAACCGGAAGTAAAAGGTTTATTTACTTCTACTTTGGAATGATATTTAGGCACTTCGAACAGCGATATTCCCAGCACTGCTTCAAGCTTAGCAATAGTTTGCAGGGTTAAATTTTCTTTCCCCTGTACAATTTTGCTTACCTGCTGGGGTGAAACATCCATTGTCTCAGCCAACTCTTTTTGCTGCATCCCTTTTTCTTTAAGAGTACCAAGCACACGGATTGCAACTTCTTGAGACTTTCTGAGCCACCCTCGGTTTTTACGACGATATTTTGCCTTTTCAAGCCATTGGCTTGAATCATCTATCGCAATATCTTCAATCTTTTTTCTTATGTCTTTCATAGCTTTATAGCCCCAGTTCGAAACGTTTGAATTCTGCTTCGTTAATTAAATTTTCTCCTTCTAAATAGTTAACAACCCTCTTCATTTTATTTAGCTCCAGCAGTGTGTGCTCACCTTCCTTCATTGTTTTAGTGAGTTTTATTGCACCGCCGGTTACTACATATAAATGCTTATCTATTCGAATCGCATAAAAGCCGCAGCCAGGAGTTATATTTTAATCTCCCCTTACTTTTCTGTAACGGATATAAATCCGTTTCCATATCATTTAATTGTCTGAAAAAGGTTTGCAATACTTCAGATTCATCTTCATTGCCGGCCTCAGCAATATCCAGCAGCAGATTTTCAAGTCTATCCGCATCATTTAATGTTTTTCTTACAGCCTCGTCGATACTATAGCTTTTGTAATGAAATGTGTTATATCTCCGAAGATCGGTCTCATTCTTTTCAAAAAATTCTCTTA
>DASSAY010000192.1:0-8039 GCA_035699185.1 Balneolaceae bacterium
ACTTCTGCCAGCCTTTTTTACCGATGAGGGGCACAAATTTAAAATCGCTGTAATGTTCTTTTTCTACCTCCCCTTCCCGGATTTTTACAATCCGAATCATCTCCTGCCGCTTTTCATCACCCACAGGAACCACCAGGCGTCCGTTTACATTTAGCTGCTCTATCAAATCTTCGGGCACAACAGGTGCACCGGCGGTAACGACAATCGCGTCGTAAGGAGCATAAGCCGACCATCCCAGCGTTCCGTCGCCCAGCTTGCAATGCACCGAATAACCCAACTCCTTAAGGGTTGATCGCGCTTTTTCGTACAATTTTTCATGACGTTCAACCGTATAAACTTCTGCCCCCAGTTCGCATAAAATAGCCGCCTGATAACCCGAACCCGTTCCGATTTCGAGCACTCTTTCACCGGGTTTTGCTTCCAGCAATTCGGTTTGGCGCGCCACGGTAAAAGGCTGAGAAATAGTCTGCTCTTTACCGATGGGCAGGGCCGTATCATTATAAGCACGATCTTGCAAAGCGGTATCAACGAAAGTATGGCGCGGCACAATTCCGAAAGCTTCAAGCACGCGTTTGTCCTTGATCCCTTTTTCTTTCAAGGTATCCACCAGCTGGCTCCGGCGCTGCTTAAACTTTGGGTTATTATGCCCTAATCCCCAATTCAACATATTCAATAAAAATATTGATTTATAGTTTATACCTTATAACATAAGAAAGTTGCGATAATAAATTCGATTTTTATTGGTCGGCATGATTGGTACTATTAGAAATAATCTACGAAGAAGCTGCTTTGTCATCCCGAACGAATGTGAGGGATCTCAAGCATTGATAAGTTTGCCTTTTAAATTTCAGCAACTAACTTTATTGCATTTGAGATCCCTCGTCATTCAGAAACCCGCTCCCCGAGCATTCGGGGTCGGGATGACATACTCGAAGTTTTGCACGACCCTATTAATAAAGCATCATTTAAATGAAAACTTTTCTTAAGATTATTGCCGGTTTTCTTGCCCTCGTTATCCTCATTGCCGTTGGCTTGAATCTGTATTTCACGGATGAACGGCTCAAATCCACCATCATGCCTTATGTCAACGATTTTGTGGGACGTCCCGTGCAGGTTGATGCGATCTCGCTCACTTTTTTCAGCACTTTCCCGCAGCCGGGCATCAGCATTGAAAACCTCAGTATTCCGGCTAAAACCGAAGGCGACACCCTCCTTTCGCTGGATGAACTAACCGCCTCGGTTGAGCTCTTTTCTCTCTTCCGTGATCAAATCAACATCTCGGAAATCAGTCTTCAAAACCCGCAATTTACCTATGTTGTTCATCCCGATGGCAGCACCAATATCGATTTTTTAATGCAGGGTGAAGAAGCCGCGCAGGACACCTCGGCAGGCTACGCCATCAACATTCCATCTTTTCAAGTCAGCGGCGGTGATTTCGGCTACCGCGATGCAACTTCAAACACCCGCATTCAAATCAATGATCTTGATGCCGATATTTCTCTCAGCTATGCTGATCTCATCAAAAGCACTATTGATTTAGAAATCGGCGGGGTGAAGGCTGTAGCAGACAGCACCATTTATCTAAACGGACTGCCTCTCAGCCTTAGCCAGCAATCAACCATCAATCTCGAAAATGAAACGATTACCTTTGATAAGGGCACTTTCTCCATCCGCGGGCTTGCTCTGAATCTCACCGGTTCTATCGCCAACTGGAGCACCACAACTACTGTCGATCTCCGTTTCAACTCTTCTTCCGATAATTTTGGAGAGCTTCTGCGGCTGATTCCCGAGAAGTTTAAAGAATCGGTCGAGAATTTAGAAACCCGCGGCTCGCTGGCCATTGAAGGATCCATCACCGGAGCGGTTGGCGGTGAAAAGTTGCCAAACTTTGATATGCTGATTAAAGTAACCGATGGCTTCGTTAAATATCCCGATCTGCCCGAAGCAATACACGACATTCAACTTAGCATGCGGGCTACGAATGATGAAATTGCCATTGAACAACTCACGGCCCAAGCCGCCGGAAATACCTTTTCCGCAGAAGGTTCTGTCATCAACCCGCTTAATGAAAATCAGCGTTCAATTGACATGCATGCCGATCTTGAATTTGATCTGGCAACCATCAATCAATTCTACCCGATTGATGAAGATACTTTGACGATGCGCGGAATGCTGACTGCCAGCGTGAATCTAAAGGGGCAGGCAGAACAAATTGCCGAAGCGGTGGAATCCGGTTCCATCACCCTTAGCAATGGATTTATAGATCATAAATCGCTGGGAAAACCGATTCAGGACATTACCCTTCAAAGCAGCCTTGATGGGGCGGTGCTTACCATCGCCGAAGCCAGCTTTGAAACGGGCGACAATCAGCTGTCGGTTGAAGGAAACATCACCGATTACCTGAGCGAAAGCCGAAGGGTTGATATTCAGGTAAACGGGCAGGCCAACCTCAGCCAGATTTCAAATTATTACGAGTTAAAGCCTGCTGTCACCGAGCTTAACGGAATGGCTGATCTTAGCCTGCATGTTTCGGGTCCGCCCGCCGAACCTGCCCGGTTAAAATTCAACGGGCGAATGGCGGTTCAAAACGTCAATATGAAGGGTGAAGCGCTGGTACAGCCGGTAACCGACCTGGACGGGGAGCTTAGTTTAACACCTTCAACCGCAAAATTGAAGACACTTAACTTTAAGATTGGCTCATCAGACATCACCCTTAACGGTTCGTTGAGTGATTATATGGCCTATCTTAAAGCCGAAGAAAATCGCGATGTAACCCCGCACCTGGAAGGCTCATACAAAAGTGAACTGCTCAATTTAGATGAACTGATTAACTGGCAGGATACGTCTTCAGCTCCCGTGCCCATCAACCTGCCGGACCTGACTTCTTCGGTAACGGCAGAAATCGGCACGCTGATTGTTACCGGCGTTGAAATGAACAATTTAAAAGCGCAAACCAGTACCACGCCGCGGGAAATCAACCTTGAACAGGCATTGATTGAACTTTTTGGCGGAACAGCCAAAGGTTCGTTTGTTTGGGAAGTTCCGCGCCCCGATCACACCATGATCACCTTTAAAGGCTCGCTGGATGGCCTCGAAGCTTCCGCATTTTTCAAGGAATATAAAATTCTGGGTGAAAGCAGCGACTTTCATAAATACATCAGCGGAGCCTTCAGCGCCAATGTTGATTATTATTCGGAACTGGATGAATATTTAAATCCGCTGATTAAAACATCAGAAATGGAGGGCAGTTTCGGCATGACCAAAGCTCGTTTAAAAGGACATCCCTTGCAGGTAAAAATAGCTGAGTTTTTAGGTATTCCGGAGCTAAAAAATGCTGTCCTCGATAAATGGCAAAGTACCTTCACCCTGGATAACAGTGTCCTTACTTTTAAAAATTTAGAACTGACCAGTGGAGATATCGGGCTGGGATTAAGCGGAACGCAGCATCTTATTAAAGGGACAATTAATTACCAGGCAAAAATATTTTTACCGGGACAGTTTAAGGATGATATCGCTTCGGTGATTACCAAACAGGCTGCCGATGCACTGACCCGCGAGAACGGAACGGTGATGGTTCCGATTCGCATTACCGGAACGAACAAAAATCCGGTCATTCGTCCCGATATGGAAGTCATCAAACCGATTATCAAAGATTATCTCAAAAATAAAGCCGTCGATCTTTTGGACAATTTGTTTGGCGGGTGATGGTAAACCTCCCCTAAATTCCTAACGATACTAAGGGAGCTGAACTCCCGCTTTTGTGTTCAGGAGTACAACTCCTTCACAGCAAAAGGGTTTTTATAATATAATATCCTTAGCTACTATCGTAAGATCATTGTTAAGTTGATGTCCCCCGCTGGCTATTTCACGGAAAGTTGCCCGAGGAAGTTTTTGCTTGTAAAGGCCAAGATGAGCAAATGGCACTTCTTCATCATCGCGGCAATGGTAGAAAAAAACCGGTACATTTGCGGGTAGCTCATCAGCAAAATTTTCCTGCAGCTTAAGGCCTTCCTTCCAATCTTCATCGCCGGTCCAAAAGGGGGCAGAGATGAGAAAAATCCCGGCAATTTCTTTTTTCACATCATATTCAGTAAGGTATTTCAGCAGCATTGAAGCGCCCAGAGAATGTCCTATCAAAATAGCTTCACCCTGAATACAGGAAATTTCTTTACCAATCTGTTCAGGCCATCCGAAATCCGGCAGGGTTCCAGTGGAGAGCATTTGAGGATAACGCACCTCATATTCTTCTCCCAATGCTGCTCGCAAGGAAGCTGCCAACTTTGCATCTGCCTGGTAACCTCCTGCACCTTGTATAAATATCACCAGCTTGTTCATATTTGAAATTGTTTACTATCAATAGTGTCCTAAACATTCTTAAAATAGAAAAATAAAGTTTATTAAAAGGCATTATTTCGTAATGTAGCAATTTCAGATCCCCTTGCTTTTAACGAGATGAGCTTGTTCATTTTCTTTGTCCCGATGTATCGGGAGAAAACGAACCCCCGAAGAGTCGGGGCAGGCACGAAAGGGCACCGTACCTACGCCAAGGCTTCGACAGGCATAGCTTTTTCTAAGATGTTTTTTTCCCGACAGGTCAGGATTAGCAAAATCTTTAAAAACCGTCCCGAGAAACATCCCTAACCCATAATTTTCGCCCTCAAGAAGGCTTATCGGGACTACACGGATGAAAAATAAAAAAAAGGACTCTTAAAATTAGTGTTTTTCACCCGCCTGCACCTACTGCTTTTTCAACGTTTGGGACGTTATTGGTTTACTATTATAAATTCTTCAGGTTTCTTCCCCAAAGCCCGCCAATAGCTAAGCCGTGACAAGCAACTATTTCCCGCCTAAAAGAAATGTCACTTTTGCAGTAGAACCCGGTCCATATTGTCATAAAAAAAGCGAATAAAAGGTACAATTTATTGTTTTTTTTGAAGTTAAATGCCTTACATTTGCATGCAAAATATACTACAGTCGAGACTGCTTTTTAACTACACCTGTTTGCTATATCTTATGAAATTGAAACCATCCGACCAACTTTCCCGGAGAGATACGCTTCGCGGACTTGACCTCGTAATCAAGGAAGGCCTTACAGCCGAAGCTATGATCACCCTTACGGGAGGTACTTTCCTAATCGCACTGGCCGTACTGCTCGGTGCCAGCAATTTCCAGATCGGTATAATTGCGGCCCTTCCGTCGCTGACCAATGCTTTTCAAATATTGGCCATCCGGCTTTTACAACGGTATAACAATAGAAGAGCTATTGCAGTGGTCTGTAATGGTCTGGCCAGATTGCCATTGATCCTCATTGGTGCCCTGCCCCTTTTATTTAGCCGGGAAACTACCGTAGTTTCCCTGATCTTTCTTCTTTTTTTCCATTATTTATTCGGTTCCATTGCCGGCCCCAGTGTAAATTCCTGGTTTAAAGATCTGGTGCCCGAAAACCGTTTGGGCACCTATTTTTCCCGCCGCAGCAGGTTGACTCAGACCCTGAATGTATGCCTCAGTCTTGCGCTGGCATTATTGTTAGATCATATTAAGGGACTCGAAGGCACTTGGGAGCTATTTACTTATTCATGGATGTTTTTGGCCGGAGGCATATTAGGACTTATTGGTACATGGCTGCTTTCGCATACTCCCGAACCCAGAACCTATCTGCCTAAACAAAATTTGCTTCAACTCTATAAGAAGCCTTTTAAGGACCGTAATTACCGGTTTTTCTTAATGTTCCATTCGGCGTGGTCCTTTTCATTAAGCATCGCTACCCCTTTTATCACGGTGTTTATGCTGAAGGCACTGTCTCTCACATTATCCACGATTATTATGGTAACGATCGTGTCTCAGGTAGCCGGTATCATGGCATTGAATATGTGGGGAAAATATGCGGATCGCTGCAGCAATAAAACTATATTGAGCCTGGCAGCACCATTGTACATAATCTGTCTGTTTACCTGGCCTCTGGCCAATATGACCGGGGTCTTTTCCATCAGAATAATGATTGTAATACTGATCAATATATTGAGTGGTGTTGCCAATGCCGGTATCGGCCTGTCTCTTGGTAATATCGGAATGAAGCTGGCGCCCCGGAATGAAGCCGCTGTATATCTGTCAGCCAAGAGTATGCTCATCGCAATCACTTCTGCGCTTGGCCCCCTCGCAGGTGGCGCTCTTGCAGATCTGGTTTCAGAAACAGCTTTCAACTGGACGGTGAACTTTTCGGGTCACTCGATTCAATTGTTTCATTTTGATGGCATTGCTATTCTCTTTCTGATCGCTGCGATACTTTCCATCTTTTCATTAAAGATCCTTCAGTACCTCAGAGAACAAGGGGAAGTATCCCGTGGACTGGCTGCAGCCGAGATCAGAAGAGGATTCAAAATGGCCATTAAGAAAGGATTCAGCAGGGAAAATGTATTTTCATTGATATGGGCCCCGGTGCAGCGCTTCCAGAGGATGAGCAAGAAATGGAAAACTACGATGTATCAAAAGTTCTTAAATCCAATTAAAAACCGGTTTGCTCTTGATCGCTTATTTGAATAGGGCAAACAAACGATTATAGCCGCTCCGGCTATCGTTGTGGATCACACTTTCCGCGTTTTTTCCACGTATAATGCGCTGGAGCCTCTATGTTTAGTCCTCGATTGCCTCAATACCAAGTTCCTTTAGATAAAGCCTGTAAAATAGGTCAAAGTAAATGTCCAGAAGCGTTTAGGATCTTCTGATTTTTCAACATATCCAGCGAAGTTTATTGTTTTTTGGGTAGCCAGTTGCAAGAAAACTAACATAATAAAAGCTCCTGCTAAGGCACTAAGAAAGAAATCAATCATCGTAGGTTAATTTTTGAAATTGTTATAACAACCCGGCGCATAACGGGCATCTATTGGAAGAAAATTGCGAGCTTAAAAGAAGCTAAATTTCGAGAATAAGGCAAAACACCAAACCGAAGTTATAGGATCAAAACAGGCGTGCAAGACGAGGTTTTAAATCGAAGCAGGCACTTCGATATACAAATACAAACAAATTTCTGCAAACCTATCACTGCTTTTGTATCTTTGCAACGACTTCATTTATCAGAGAATTAAACAACGATTAAACGCAGAATGAACCACTTACACATTTACAATACCTTAAGCCGGGAAAAAGAAAAATTCGAACCTATCGAAGAAAACTTTGTAGGCATCTACGTCTGCGGCCCTACCGTTTATGGAGATCCGCATTTGGGTCATGCCAAAAGTTATGTTTCGTTTGATGTAGTGGTTCGTTACCTGGAATATTTGGGCTACAATGTGCGGTACGTGCAGAACATCACTGATGTGGGACATTTGACCGATGATGCCGATCAGGGTGAAGACAAGCTTGAAAAGCAGGCGGCCAAAGAGAAACTGGAGCCGATGGAAATCGCCGAAAAATATACCTACAACTATTTCCGGGATATGGACAAACTCGGCGTTGAGCGTCCGGATATTTCACCCCGCGCTACCGGGCACATCATCGAGCAGATCGAAATGGTGAAAAAGCTGATCGAAAACGGCCACGCCTACGAAACTAACGGTAATGTGTATTTTGATGTCTCTTCGGATAAAGATTACGGTAAACTCAGCGGACGTTCCGTTGAAGAGCAGGAAAGCGGCACCCGCATCAACACCGCCAGCGACAAAAAAGCGCCCGAAGATTTTGCGCTCTGGAAAAAAGCCGGGGATCGCCATATTATGAAATGGCCTTCACCCTGGGGAATGGGCTATCCCGGCTGGCACGTGGAGTGCTCGGCAATGTCCACTAAATATTTAGGCGAACACTTTGATATTCACGGTGGCGGATTGGATAACCAGTTTCCGCATCATGAATGCGAGATTGCCCAGAGTGAAGGTGCCTTCAACAAGCCCTTTGCCAACTACTGGATGCACAACAATATGGTTACGCTCAACGGACAAAAAATGGGCAAGTCGTTGGGCAACGCTATCTCACTGGACCAGTTTTTTACCGGCGATCATGAGCTTTTAAGCCAAGCCTGGGACCCACAGGTGATTCGTTTCTTCCTG
>DASSAY010000193.1:0-5817 GCA_035699185.1 Balneolaceae bacterium
GATCTTCATCCGTAAAGTAATTTCCTTCACCGTGCGCCACGGGTACTTTCAACACCTTACCCGGCTCAATATTGCGGGTGAAAAGGGTGTCGCTTGTTTCGCAGCGGATGTAGGCCTGCTTACAGACAAAGCGCAATTCTTTGTTGTGAAGCATGGCTCCGGGCAGCAATCCCGTTTCGAGCAGGATTTGAAATCCGTTGCAGATGCCCAGCACCGGGCCGCCTTTTTCAACGAAGTCAACCACCGATTGCATGATGGGCGAAAAGCGGGCGATGGCGCCGGTTCGCAGGTAATCGCCGTACGAAAATCCACCGGGAATCAGCAGCAGGTCGATACCGGACAGATCGGTATCTTTATGCCAGAGAAATTTGGTGTTGGCATTCATCACATGCGCCAGCGCGTGGTAGGCGTCGTGATCGCAATTTGCGCCGGGAAAAACGATTACTCCAAAGTTAGCAGACATTATCCTTTTATTTCGGTGATAAGTTGAATTTCTTTAAGCACGCCATTTACTTCAAAACAGTCTTCAAAACTACCTTCAAATACATCCGCCTGGCCTTTGTTATGAACGGTGTAGGTGAGTTCTTCGGCATGAGAATGGCTGCATCCCAAAGCCTTAAGAAGCTGTTCAATCACTTCCTCGAAAGTGTGGATATCATCATCATACAAAATAACTCTCCAGGGCGTATTTTCCTGGTCCTTTTCCTCCTCTTCTTCGAGAACCTCAACTTCGATAGCGGGAGATTCTTCCTCCTCAACGCCTGCTCCCCAAACGCTAAAAAGTGAATGAGTCATACTGCCGTTCAGTTTTCGTGGATCGTAATTTCAAAATCTTCCATCACTTGGTTAGCCAGCAATTTTGTGCAAGCGGTTTCGGCAATTTCATAAGCACTATCTTTATCATCGGCATCGATATTCAGTTCAATAAGTTTGCCGATACGCACTTTGTTGATGCCGGTCAGCCCTAAATCATTCAGCGCGTGATGAGCTGCCTTGCCCTTGGGATCTAAAATGGAATTTCGAAGCCTTACGTTTACAGTAGCCTTAAACATTCTGTGTGTGAATATATGCAAATTAGTATGAAGAACTTTTGAAAAACTGTATTGTCATGCTGAACTCGTTTCAGCATCTTATGCTATGTTTCTTGCTAAAGCTGTTAATATAACTCTGCTTGCAGATCCTGAAATAAATTCAGGATGACAAAGGTTTTTTAAAAGCTAAAGTTACTCTTTATTTAGCTCAGCTGCTACTTTTTGGCAGATAAAATCACGCGCTTGCTCCGGGGTTTTCTCATCCAGGTCAACCCAATGGATGAAATCCCATCGCCGGAACCATGAAAGCTGCCGCTTGGCATAACGGCGCGTTTGGGTTTTCATATCGGCCACCATTTTTTCACGGGTGAGGTCTCCCTGCAAGAAAGCAATCGCCTGTTTGTAACCCACCGTGTTAAGGCCGGGATCATCCAGGGAATAACCGCGATCAAGGAGGCTTCTTACTTCATCCAAAAACCCTTCATCAAACATAGTATCAACGCGCAGGTTGATTCTATCGTATAACGTTTGGCGATCTCGTTTCAACCCGAAAATGATCATATCATCAGGGAGACGGATTTCATCTCCCGAATGAAACGAGCTGAACGGGCGGCCGGTTTGCATCCACACATCAAGCGCGCGGATGATGCGCTGGCGGTTCATCCCATCCATTTTTGGAATGTAATCGGGATCAACGTCCTGCAACTTTTGGTAGAGGGCTTCAATGCTCTCTTTCTCGATTTGAGCCTCCAGCTGTGAAATATTCTCTTCATTCGCATTCGGCACATCATCCAGCGGTTGAATGATGCACTGCAAATGGAGCGTGCTTCCGCCTACGTACAGCACATTTTTGCCGCGGGACTGAATTTCATCCTCCCACTGCATCGCACGCTCGCGAAAGTTCATTGCGTTGTCTTTTTCAGCGGGATCAATAATCGATAAATTATAATGCCGTACATCATCCCGCTCTTCATCAGATGGTGTGGCGGTGCCGATGTTCATAAACTTATAGCACTGACGAGAATCGGCGGAGATGATTTCAGCGTCGAGGCCTTGGGCCAGATCAACCGAAAGCGCTGTTTTGCCAACCGCGGTAGGGCCTATTAGAAGAATGCGCAAAGTGATGATCCGTTATTTTTTGGTATTTTTAGAATCTTAAACATACTGTGAATTCGAAAAAAATAGCAGTTATGTTCACGCTCCTTGCTATTCGGACCCACCCTAAATCCCTCCCTATCGCGTTAAAGGCAACGCGACAAGGAGGGACTTCTGAATCTGCCTTGCAGAAAATATTGTTTTTAATTTACCGGAAATGAAATCATTATTTTTATCTCAAATTCACTTCAAACATAAGAAAAAGTTTGTTCTCTCGCAGAGGCGCCAAGGCGCGAAGAGAAGTTTTCATAAAACCTTCGCGACTCTGCGTAACCTGCTCGTGTTCACCCCAAAAATTTTCATCCCAAAATCTTTATGAATGCAGTTGCTAAGAGAGCAAGTATTTATTAGTATAAGACTTTCCTCAATTGATTATTTACTTTTATAAAAGTTTAGTTTAAATCTATGAAATTTAATATATCAAGCAGTGAACTGGTTAAAGCATTGTCGGCCGTTTCGGGGGCTGTTCCCAACAAAGCGACGCTCCCCATCCTGGAAACCATTTTATTTGAATGCGAGGACGGGAAAATTCGCCTGACCGCAACCGACCTTGAAATTTCTATCATTGAATATATCAAGGCTGATATCGACACAGAAGGCGCGGTTGCTATCCCTGCCCGCCGGCTGATCGAAACCTTGCGCCAGTTGCCTGATATACCCGTTGCTTTTGAAGTGGATGAAAAGTTTAACGTGAAGTTTCGGACCGATAAAGGAACATATAAGCTGGTAGGTGAAGATCCGAATGAATTCCCCGAAGTGCCCAATCTTGATGAAGGCCATAGCCTGGAATCCACGAAAGACGTCATCTTAAAAGCCATCAAAAGAACGCTGTTTGCCGTTTCTACCGATGATCTCCGTCCCGCTATGATGGGCGTTTACTTCGATATCGGCCCTGATGAAAGCAAGTTTGTGGCAACCGACGGACACCGTCTCGTGCGCTACGTAAAACAGGATTTAACCAGCGACAAAGAAATCAATTTCATTGTGCCCGAAAAGGCGCTGAATTTGGTTCAAAAAGCGCTTCACGATGAAGAATGTATTCTCACGATCACCGAAGACCACGTGCGATTCAAAAGCGGAAATACCATCGTCATCACCCGTTTGATTAATGAGCAGTATCCTAATTATGAGTCGGTGATTCCGAGAGACAACGAAAAGCTATTAACCATCAACAAAGAGCAGGTTTTGGCTACAGTAAAACGTGTGGCTATCTTTTCAAGCACCACCACCCGCCAGATTCGCCTGCAAATGAATCCCGATAAGCTTACCATTCGTGCCGAAGATATCGACATGAGCAGTGAAGCCAAGGAAACCATCGCCTGCGAGTACAGCGCCGATGAAATGGAAATCGGCTTCAACGCAAAATATTTGGCCGATGTGCTGGGCAATATCGACGGCGATGAAGTTAATTTTGAGTTCTCCACACCTAACAGAGCCGGAATTGTAAAACCATCGGATGAAGACGACGATGAGCAGATGCTTATGCTGGTAATGCCGGTGATGCTGAATTCCTATGCCTAAAAAGGTCATCACTCTTACAACTGATTTCGGCCTGCAGGATTATTACGTAAGCGCGATGAAAGCGGTGATGCTGGGCATTGCGCCGGACGCGCGTCTGGTGGATATTTCGCACGAAATCCCTTCGCAAGATATCATGGCGGGTTCCTGGATTTTACAAAACTCGGCCATGCTTTTTCCTGATCAAACGGTTCACACCGTGGTGGTAGATCCCGGTGTGGGAACCGACCGAAAGCCCATCGCCCTTAAGGTTGATAATCAGTTTTTTGTAGGTCCTGATAACGGCATTTTTTCGCTGCTTGTTAAAGATCAGAATTTTAAAGCCGTTCGCCTCACCAACAAAAAATACTGGCGAAAAAACCCTTCAACTACCTTTCACGGGCGGGATATTTTCGCGCCCGTAGCTGCTCATTTAAGTCGCGGGGTGAAGCTCGAAGAGCTTGGCGACTCTCTTGATGAACTGATTACCTATCGCTGGACCGTTCCCATCGCCGACAAAGACGGACTCGAAGGCATGGTTATCCATATTGATAAATTCGGCAATCTGGTAACCAACCTTTCATCAGATCTGATTGAAGAATTTATCGATGGCAAACGGGTCAAAATTTATGTAGGCACCTTTATTCTTGATGAAGTGGCCACCACATTTGCATCCGTTACCGAAGGTGAGCCGGTGGCCTATATCGGCAGTTCCGGAATGCTGGAAATCGGCATCAACAAGGGAGATGCCGGCGAGATGCTGAATGTTCAAAAAGGAGCGCGTGTTTCGCTGATATTGCAGAAGTAGATATAGTAACATTTCCAAACGGTGTGAGCGTCCCGCTTGCGCCAGTAGAAGACTTTTTCTGTTTGCTCTTTCTGTTTATAGGGAAGAAACCCTATAATTGTTCATTATTAAATCCCCTCCTCGGAGGGGTGCGGCTTTAGCCGTGGAGTGGGTTGTAATTAGCAATTGCAACAATAACAGATATATTCTCGTATCATGTACTAAGCCAAATTTTTGAATGTTAATTCATCATTCAAAATTCAAAATTAATAATTCCAAATGTCGCTGGAACTTCGATCTCCTAAATACGAACGTGCTTCCATTACAGTTTCCGCTGAAGTTTCAAATCTTCAAAAGAACTTCAATGGCACGCTTTGTTCGAGCAAGGGTGATGAATATGAGATCAAAAATAACATCATTGATCTTATAGGTGATGAGCCGGCGGGACTTTCGTGGGCGCAAAGCTCGAATCACTGGAAGGTTACCGCGGCTTTGTATGAAGACATCTGGCGAAAACGCTCGCTTTCCATTTTAACGGGAGAAGAATTCCCGATCGACAAAGAAAAAGAGCTGCTGATCGAATGGCTGAATCCCCGGCCGGACAAGCTTTATCTGGATATTGGCTGCTCTACCGCGCTCTATGGACGATTGGTTCAAAAGAGTGAACCGGAGTGCGAAATCGTTTCACTTGACCTTTCTTTGCAAATGCTGCAGGAAGCACGTTTGAAGGCCGAAGCCGAACAGGCCAATCTCTACTTGCTTCGCGCCAATGCCGAATACCTTCCCTTTTACGCCTCCACATTCGACGGGCTGATGATGGGCGGAACGCTGAATGAACTGGCCGATCCGCGTAAGGTACTTTATGAAGCGCGACGTGCGATAAAAGACGAAGGCACTTTTTTTATGATGCATCTCGTAAAAGCTGATGCTTGGTATACCCGTTTGCTTCAAAATTCTGTAGAGTTCAGCGGTATTAAATTTTGGACGGTTAAAGAGAGCAATGAACTTTTTGAACAAACCGGTTTTAGCATTGCCGAGCAGTTCAGCAAAGGCATTGTTTGCTTTACTAAGCTCGCTCCCAATTAATGAAACTCGAAATGTCATTCCGAATCCTAATTTATTGGGTGAGGAATCTCAAGCGTAATAAGGAGAAATACTTGAAATTAGATGAACAGCTATATCAACGTTTGAGATACCTCACACGAAAACCACGGTTCGGGATTGTAGATGTCATGTAATTCGTTGACAGTTTTGGTTAAACTGAGCGGGAGTTTGACCTCCAATGCCTTGGTGAGGCCGCTCATGATTGTAGTAATATACATATTCTGTAAGCTCCTGCTGTAGGTG
>DASSAY010000194.1:0-9605 GCA_035699185.1 Balneolaceae bacterium
CACCACCATCAGCGCTACTTTTGATGAGCAAATCAATCCATCAACCCTTAACACAGCAACCTTTATCTTAAGACGGGGAAGAGAAAATATTGAGGGCTCTGTAGAATATTCCGGTACAACGGCCACTTTTATACCTGATGAAAATCTTGAATTTGATGAACGATATACTGCAAGAATTACCGATGAAGTCGAGGATTTGGCGGGAAATAATTTGGGCCGCAATTTTGACTGGAGATTTTCAACCCAAGATGATTCCGATGATAACGCTCCTGAGATCGTAGATGTCGAACCTGATGACGGAGCAGATGATGTTGGCGTAAATACCACCATCTCTGTTACTTTTAGCGAAGCTATGAATCCTGTAAGTATCAACGGCTTCACCTTTCAGGTGATGGAAGACGGACCGGGGAACAGTACGCGTTCGGTTGTCGGTTTTATTGATTATTCAGGATTTACGGCCACTTTTACGCCTTTCAGTTCACTTAATGCTGATGAGCGATATTTTATTGTAGTTACCGGCGAAGTAGAAGATGATGCGGGAAATGAAATGAATGAAGATTTTGAGTGGGATTTCCGCACAAGAGATAATGATGATGACGACGATGATGATGACTGATAAAAAGTAAACCGCTTTATTAAAATTTTCTTATTTCATTACAAAATCTTAACGCTAAACTACTGTTTATTAATGCTTTCTAACTTGATGATTTGCCGCCAAATAACGAAAATGGCAGACACACGATACTAAACAGTTACAGTCATGGGAGTTTCAGAAGCCTTTTTAGTAAATACCAAAAACTTTGATACCATTATTAGCGCTTTAGCCGCTTTTGATTCATCAAATATCAATACAGAACTCATTCAAAACCTGGGTTATTCCGATCCAAACGACCTTCTTGTGGTTCACCTGCTTAAAGATTTTAGGGTGATCAATGATGATGGCTCACCGGCTAAATATTTCGATGAATTCCAAAATCCCAAAACCACAAAACGAGCCGTTGCCGGTGGATTGTTAGAAGCATATTCATCATTATTCGAAAGACATCCGTCTATTCATCACGCCCCGCCCGAAAAAGTTAAAGAAGCATTTGCGGAATTATTCGGTGATAAAAAAACAGATCTCATCATCAAATATATTACCGGTACTTTTCTTTGTGTCGCTTCTTATTGCGGTACAGCTACGATTGACGCGATGCAAAAAGCTGAAGTATTTGAGTTGGATTCAACGGTAAAAAGCAATCAAAACGGGTTCCATAAAAACGGAATAAGCCCTGTTGAGGAAATCGGGACTAATACCATTGATGATCTGGTAAACGATTTTAACTTTCAACAAAAACCGGTTAAGAATAATAACGAGATTAAAATGCCGGAAAAAATGGCTGAAAACGGAATAGAAAAAGAGGATAAAAGCAATTCTTTAAACGGTAATTATAAAAATCCGGGGACAAATTTAACTATGGAAAATTCAGATTACAACATAGATCATTCGTTTGATTTAAATGGGGCATTACCAGAAGAAAGAAAGTCGCTTTCGTTAAACAATCACTCTAACAAGGCAGAGTTCATTCAAAAAGCGTTATTCAGAAAATCTGATCTTCTTTATAAACTACAGCGATGGGAAAACCTGCTGCCCACGCTCGAAGAAATCATCAAGCGGTACGATAAACCTGAATATGAAGGCTTGCAGGAAAAGGTTTCACGGTGCATCATTCACCGGGCCATCGTTTTACTTAAACTGAACCGCCTGAATGATGCCTTACCTGCCCTCGATTCGGTCATACAACACTTTGAAAATTCTGACAATAAAGAATTCTATCAAAAAGCCACGATGGCTATGATTTTTAAAGTGCAAATTCTTGAGCCTGATGAGGATAGCCGCCTGTTGCCTCTCTATAATGCCATCATTGAACGAGCAGATTCGAATTCCACCGAAGTGATGAAAGATAAGCTTGATCAAATTCACCTGAAGCGCTTTGATCTCATTCTCGCTACCGGCGAAACTGCCAACATTCTGGATGCCAGCTCAGAGCTGATTGAGCGTTTCAGGGACAGCCAGAAGCATTCCGAGTATCTGCAAAAAGCAATGATACAGCGGGCACAAATTCTGGATGAAATGAACCGCGACGAAGACGCCCTCGAAGCTTATGATGAATTTCTTGCTGCTTTTGCTTAATGGAACGCGGATTAAGCCGATTACAATGATTTCCGCAGATTAGAAGTAAAATTCCTTCACTTTTATCTGCTCGATCCGCGTATATCCGTGTTCTATTTTACAGTTTATAGGCCGATTTCGGCGCAGGCAACAATTCATCTTTATACTGCAATTCATACAACTTGCGATAAATCCCTTCTTCTTTCTCCAGCAACTGTTGATGCGTGCCCGTCTCACGAATTTCACCCTTATGCATCACCAGAATTTTATCCGCCCCCTGAATGGTTGAAAGCCGGTGAGCGATGACAATGGAAGTCCGCCCTTCCATCAGCTTATCACAGGCTTTGTTTACCAAATCCTCGGTTTCCGAATCCACACTTGAAGTCGCTTCATCCAGAATCAAAATATTCGGATCATAAACCATCGCCCTCACAAAGCAAATCAATTGGCGCTGCCCCATGGAAAGCGATTTTCCCCGCTCATTGAGCTTAAAATTGAATCCCCCCGGTAATTTATTAATAAAGCGATGTGCTTCCACTTCACGGGCTGCTTTGATCACTTCTTCTTCAGAAATATCGCGATTTCCAAGGGTGATGTTCTCCATAACCGTTCCCGAAAAAAGTGCATTGTCCTGAAGCACCAGCGCAAAGTTCGAGCGCAGATCAGCCAACCGAAGCTCGCGGATGTCAATTCCATCCAGTTTTATAGAACCTTTGTTGATGTCATAAAAACGCATCAACAGGTTAATGATCGTGGATTTTCCGGCTCCGGTTGCGCCGACAATAGCTATGGTCTCGCCTGCTTTGGCTTGGAATGAAACATCTTTGAGAATAATCTCTTCCTCATTATAACCGAACCACACATGGTCAAACTCAATATTTCCCTGCGGGTTTTCAATCGTTTTTGGTTCATCCGGGTCTTCGATCTTATTTTTGGTATCAAGTACATTAAAAATGCGTTCGGATGAAGCCAGAGCCGATTGAAGGGTATTGAACTTTTCCGAAAGTCCCTGGATGGGACGGAAAAAATCACGCACATACTGCACAAAGGCCAGTAAAATTCCAAAGGTAACTTCATCCATAAGTGCACGTCCGCCGCCATACCAAATTACCAGTGCCATGGCCAGGCTCGCAATGATTTGAACAACGGGCCAAAAAATGGCAAACCAAAAAATGGTATTCACGTAAGCTCCCTTATGAGCGCCATTAATCGATTCATACCGTTCTTTTTCACGCTTTTCTTTATTGAACAGCTGAACAATGGTCATTCCACTGATATGCTCCTGAACAAAGGAGTTCAGCCGGGCAATCTGGTCGCGCACATCCAGAAAAGAATCTCGAACTTTGGCTTTAAATACAAAAGTAGCATAAAACAGCAGCGGAAGCACCGAGATAGCCACCAGCGAAAGTTCCCAGCTCATACTGAACATAAAGTACAGAATAAAGAAAATACGAAACATATCGCCGATGACATTCACCACACCTTCACTCAGCAAGTCACTCAGCGCTTCGATATCACTGGTGGTTCGGGTGATGAGCCGCCCGATAGGGTTTTTATCGAAAAACTGAACATGCAACGACTGGATTTTTTTAAAGACAGCATTACGCATATTAAACAGCGTACCTTGTCCAAACCAGCGCGTAAGGTAGGTGTTGGCAATCAAAAGGATAAATTCACCGACCAGGGCGAGGATGAGCCACATAATAATCCACAGCAGGCCCTGCATATCATTATTACGGATATACTCATCAACGGCGACCTGTATCAGTTTTGGACGTACCGTGCCCAGGAAGGCGGCACTGAGCGTTAGCACGATGCCCAAAACGACATACCATCGGTACGGCTTTATAAATTGATAAAGCCGCCGGAGCAAATCTCTGTCGACGGCTTCATCATTTTTCTTAGTACTCACCTTCTGTGGATTTTAGAATCGATCGAAATCATCAAACGGGGTACGTGGGGTAATCTGTTTGGGTTTCCGCTGATTACTGCTGTCATCGTGGCCCCCGTTATGGTTATCATTTCGGCTATGTGCCGGCCGTGACGGGCGAGAATCATTCTCATTTCTGTTGCTCCGACTGGAACTGCTCCTGCCCTTTCGTTTCGACTGGTTTTTTCGTTTTCTAAAGCGCTTTTTCTTGCCTCCTTTGCTGTAGCTTTTCTTCTTCGACTTACTCTTATTATTATCCCTGTTGATCTCTTTTAGGTACACTTTTGGCTGAATAATACCTTTTTCATGAGCGGGATCGGTAAAAATAGGCCGCAGTTCGGTAGCTACCCAGGCCGGGAAGAAATCATCACGAGCCTCTCGCAGCAATACATATTCATTAGTATAACGCGCCGAGAAATGGGTGATGACCAGCAGCTTCGTTTTTGCTTCATTTGCTACACGAGCCGCATCTTTTGCGGTAGAATGTCCCGTTTCCTCGGCTTTATCTTTAAGACTTTGGCTGAAGGTTGCTTCGTGGAACAGCACATTCGTATTTAAAGCCAGCCTTACCGAATTTGGGCAATACTTTGTATCCGTGATATAAGCAAAACTATCGCCCGGCCGCGGATGGCCTACGATGTCTATAGCCTTTACAACAGTTCCGTCTTCCAGTTCTACATCTTTTCCGGCTTTTAAGTCTTTATATTGCCAGTCTTCACTGACCCCCTTCTCCTGAGCTTTACCGGCATCCACTTTACCCGGCTGGTCTTTTTCCTGAAAGCGATAACCGATGCAGAATTTTGAGTGATTTAAAGGCCGGGCCTCCACATAAAATTCATCTTCATCAACCACCCGCGCTTCCTCAAAATCTTCGGCCAGTTCAACATAATTGATAGAATAATTGAGATTTACATGAGCAAACTCAAAATTCCATTCAACAAACTTTTGCAAACCTTCGGGACCGACAAGAGTTAGCTCGCGATCGCGCCGCTGCAGTTGTAAGGTCGACAGCAAGCCGATGAGCCCTGAAAAATGGTCGGTATCGAAGTGAGAAAGAAAAATACAGTCGATTTGCGAACGTTTTAATCCGCCTTGCAGCATTCTCATTTGGGCATTTTCACCACAATCGAAAAGATAAACGCTTCCTTCTCTCCATACTGCAACCGATGAAAGGTGTCTTGTAGCCGTGGGGGTTGCCGATGCAACGCCTAATGGTACGATAATCATTTTGTACTCCTATGTTTTTGTTCGTTGAATTGCGATCAACAATCAACTTCGTTTATTTATTTTATTTATTGAATAATTACTATTCTCACATTAGTGATTTATAAATACAACCTATAAGCGTTCCGAAAAACTTTCGGGTCCTTACAGCGCTGTTACCAAGACACTGACAGAAAGGCAAAATTCACCGATGCGCTGCCAGGTCATATTCTATTTACTATTTGCATTAAATTTCAGCCAGTTCTTCTTCGATCAGTTGCTTTTTGTACATCACCGAATAATGGCCTTCTTTTTTAAGCAATTCTTCATGAGTTCCCTGTTCTACAACCGTGCCATCTTCCAGATAGTATATAATATCTGCGTCTTTTATGGTTGAAATTCGATGGCTGATCATCAGAGTGGTCCTTCCTTCTAATTCATTCCTGAGGTGTCGTAGAATAGCTTCTTCGGTCTTGGTATCAACCGCGCTAAGAGAATCATCTAAAATAATAATTTTGGGATCACGAATAAGTGCTCTTGCTATAGCGGTTCGTTGTTTTTGCCCGCCTGACAATGTTATTCCCCGTTCACCCAACATAGTCTCAAATTTTTTGTCAAAATCCAAAATATTCTCTTTTACCTGGGCTTTCTCGGCCGCCGCTTCAATTTCTTCTGGTGTCGCATCCTCGGTACCAAAAGCAATGTTTTCTCCAATCGTATCTGAGAAAAGAAATGTATCTTGCGGCACAAGCCCGATACTTTTTCTTAAAAGTTGTAACGGTATTGTTTTGATGTTCGTGCCATCAATTAAAATCTCACCTTCGGTAGCATCAAACAAGCGCGGCACCAGTTCTACAAGCGTTGTTTTTCCACTGCCCGTCCTACCTACGATGGCTGCATTTTGCCCCGCTTCAACCTTCAAATTTACATCCTTCAGCGCATATTCTTCAGCTTTCGGATATTTGAATGAAACATTTTTAAACTCAACAGCACCTTCAATCTTGTTGATGCTATAATCGGTATCTTTCTGATCAGTGATGTTAATTTTATGGGTCAAAATTTCATCAATCCGCATCCACGAAGCCATCGACTGTTGGAAACGGTTCACAGTATAGCCGAGTGAAGCTACCGGCCAGGTCAAGTAGGCTACATAAATGATAAATTCCAGGATATTTCCGACCGTAAGCGTGCCTTCAATCACCATTTGGCCTGCTTTCCATACCACAATTACAACAGATAACCCGATTAATAAATTCAGAGTGGGATGAAAAAGAGATTCCACCAGATCGAGCCGCAGTTTTTTCTTCCGGTACGACTCACTTTCATCACTAAACCGCCGGCGCTCATACTTCTCACGGTTATAGGCTTTAATCAATCGTATGCTTGAAAATGATTCATTCGCCCGCCCCGCGATGGTCGAATACTGTTCTTGAATGATACGCGAATAATCGTTTATGTAACCGCTTACCCAGTAAGCAAAAGCTGAGAGAAACGGCAACGGCAGCAAGGCCCAGAGCGTCAACTCGGGACTAACAATCAGCATCATAGTGATGATAAAGCCGGCTCGCGTTATCGTATTGACAGTGTACATATAAGCCGGCCCGAAATATTCACGAACCTTGGAAACATCTTCGGTGGCTCGTACATACACCTCACCCGAACTGTATTTACTATAAAACCGCTGCGGGAGTTCTAACAATTTGTCAAAAACATCATTCCGCAGGTCGAACTCGATCTTTCGCGATGCTACGATCAGCGTCTGGCGCGTGGCGAAAAGCAGCAAGCCCGATAAAACCGCCGCACCTACAAGTAACAGGGCCTTTTGGGCTAAGGGCCAGCTGGCGTTCGTATTAAAAAGTACGGTGATGATGCTGTCAAAGACACCTTCCGAGCGCTCCACTTCGATCTGCGTTATCTGGTCAACAGTCTGACGCAGGAACACCGGTATCCAGACCAGAAAGAAATTGGAAGCGGTAAGAAATAGCGAGCCGAGAATGATAGTGCCCTTATACTTCTTGAAATATTTATTTAGCTTTTGGAGCGAGCCCACTGTGAGCGATCTTCTTTTTTTTAATCCAACTAACTTTTATTCTACTGCGGTTAACGCAGCATTACTGTATTTATTGATCCAATATTCCGCAAGATTATACCCGGATAGAAAAGCATTTTCCACCGAGTTGCCGCCGAGATAGTCACCTATTAACACAAACGGAGCGTCATCCATTTCCAATTCCATAAAATATTCGTTGATGGGGTTTCTTGCTTCAAAATACTTCCAGCGGTGCAGGTATGTTGACTGAGGCTTTAAAATCCATGAATCAACCACCTTTGCTGCTTCTTCCAACAACAGTTGCTTAAGCGTTTTATCATCTAATTCGGCATGCTCTTGGTAAAAATCAGCGGTAGACTGAATAAGAAGTCCCGTTTTTTCAGATCCCCCCTGTTTCGATGATTCATTACCGATCCATTGCAGGGAACTGTTCTTACATTCAATGCCTTTCCAATCGGGTATGGGCTGATCGAAAGTAGCTGCCAGCGAAATGCATCCGTTGTATTCCACTTCATCAACCGTGCGAATAATCCGGCGAATGGCTGTTTCATCCTGCCCGGTTTGTAAAAGCCCGTAAGCTTCAACCGCAGGTGCGGCAATAATCACCGCATCGCATTCAAAAACACTGAAATCACTAAGGTTTATCATCCAGGGACGCTTTTTAGACCGGTCAGCGCCGATGTAGGTTACCCCGCCTGCGCTGATCTCGGAGATTACATCCACCCAGCGACTCAAATTTTTGACGATAGACTGCATGCCACGGCTACCGGTAAAATAAGTTTGGGGTGATGAATGAGGGTTCGATGATTTAAGCACTGATCCGTTGTAAAAGTTAAATTCTTCAGCCCACTTTTTTACGGCTCCTTTTTGATTCAGTTCCTCAAGATAATCTCGAAATGTTTTTGATTCGGCTGCAAAATAAGAAATTCCGTAATCCAGTTGAAGGCCGTCTAATTCTCGAGTAGCGAATTTGCCACCCAGCGAATGCATCCGTTCAATCACGGTGACATCATGCCCCGCTTTTGCTAATTTTTGACCTGCAATAAGTCCTGAAATACTTGCGCCAACTATTCCTATTTTCATTTTTTATGACTTTAAATATTTACTCTTTTTACAGAGGGTCATCCCCCCTGCGCCCCCTTCAAAGGGGGACTATTCTCTTCTTTGAAGAGAATGGTGGAAAGAATTTTTAGGATTAAAAAATTCTTTTAGATTCGTTGCTAATAAAATTTTTGATTTTTTAAATCCCATCAAAGATGGGATGTTGTCCCCTTTGAAGGGGCGCAGGAGATGATTGAACCGGACAACCAAATAAGGCCCTGCCTTAGACCTCCAAAATCTGAAATATTAAAGAAAAATTCTAAAGTTAATTCTGTTCTTTTGTTAAAAAATGCGAACTCGCGGTTTTACGGCCTTTTTGTCTAACAAGGCCGGCCAGTAAGCCACAATATCACTGGCTTTGGGACGTCCACCCGCAAAGCCCGTCACCCCGCTCGGCCCCGTAAGAATAAGCGGAGCTACTTCCTTTCCAAAGCGGTTTAAATCTGCTTTGTTCTTTCCGGAGAGTGATACCCGCAGCTGAATTTCGTTGAAATCATCTTCAAGCATTTCTTGGGTAACAGGCTGTTCGTTAGTTCCGTTTACACCGATATATTCTACACGAAAATCATCGAATTGAAGCTCCAGCGCTTCAGCCCGTGCCTTGAGAATTTCTCCCGCTTTCTTTGCCTTCTTTAAGGCTTTGGGCCACGAGTAAACCAGGGTTGATGAGAGCTTGTAGCCATCATTATAGCTGGCCGAAACTTTATACGTCGGGGTTTCCGGCCGGCCTTTGATATCAAAAACATGCACCCGGTTTTTACCGTCGGCTTCCAGCTTTATGGAAGTAAAATCCGCAATGCCATCCGGAGTGATGTACTCCGTCGGATCCCCGATTTCGTACAACAACTGCTCTTTAACGGTCTGCTCACTGATCAACCCACCCGTATTTTCGTGCTTGGTTACGTAAAAATTGCCATCCGGCTTTGCTTCGATAATGGGAAAGCCAATATTGGTAAAATCTTCTACTTTTTCCCAGTCAGTAAAATTACCGCCCGAAACCTGCGCGCCACATTCGATGATATGTCCCGCTACGGTGCCTGCTGCCATTTTATTATAATCGTCAAACTGCCAGTCAAACTCATAAACCATGGGAGCCAGGGTAAGTCCGGTATCGGTAACACGTCCCGTAACAACAATATCTGCGCCCTTTTCCAGCGCTTCAACAATGG
>DASSAY010000195.1:0-6040 GCA_035699185.1 Balneolaceae bacterium
GATAAATCGTTCGAAAAAGTAGCACTCAAAGCTTATTCTTATGTGAAGGGGCAGCAAATGCAGCACATTATCGAAGAGTCTTTGGACCAAATTCCAACATCCGTTGAAAAGGGACTGGACAAGCTTGATGATTTGCTTGACCAGCTTCCCCAAAAGATCAATGAGCACAGCGATGCCATAGAAAATGTCGTTACGGCTTTGCTCTACAAACTTATCAATCAGCTGGATGTACAGGCCCTGGTTGAGGATAACCTGCGCAATTATGATGAACAACATATCGCAGACATCATCCAAAATGCTACTAACGAGCAGCTGCGATACATTCAGTATTTAGGCGCTGTTTTAGGATTTATCGGTGGATTCATCATCTGGGAACCACTTTTAAGCGGTATTTTTCTGATCAGTGTATTTGGGGCCGTTTTAGCGGTTGACCAGTTTTTGTTTAAACGAAAATCCTAACAACGGTAATGTCATCCTGAGCGAAGGCCTGTGACTTTCAGGCCGTAGTCGAAGGATCTCCTTGTCAACGATTGTGAACGGTATAAGGAAATTCTTAACAAAGGCAGCGGCCTTATTTGAGGAGATTCTTCGACTTCGTATCGAAAAAAACACGACACTTCGCTCAGAATGACAAGCTTTTTGATTCCTCAAACATCGCATCAAACTCATCAATCCGCTCCGTCCAGTCGAGGTGCTTGTTGATATTCTGTAGCGAAGTTTTGGGCAGCGGTTTCGTTTTACCGGTGAGCAGGTCTTTGAGATAATGAAACAGGTCGTCTTCCGTATCATACAAAACGGGAGCGTGCAGCAAGGGCTGATGCAGGCTTTCGGGAATCAATTCGGGATAGTGCAACCGGTTCGGAACCAGCGGGTGACACCCGCAATAAATTGCTTCCATAATAGCGACGCAGAAAAACTCATAGGTAGCGGTTGAAACCACAATATCACCGCTGTGGAGCAACCTGCTATAGTTTTTCTTGTTTTCTACATAGCCGAAATGGGTGATGTGTCGCCCATATCGCCGCCAGGCTTTCTCAAATTCCTCGGGCTTTTCATGCTGAGTATCTCCCGCCAGAATGAGATCGAAAGTCAGGTCGATATCATTAAGACGGTTCAGCACACGAAAAAACATGGCGGGATTTCGATCGAACTGCCAGCGCTGATTCCAGACAATTACCGGATTTTTATTCGACTTGCGTGAATCGGGCTGCTCATCAAACCGCTTCAGGTGCAGGCCCGGATATAAAACTACACTCTTAGCCGCAATCTTTTCGATAGGCCGGTACTGCTTGTCATCGGGATATTTCTCCAAAAACCCGGGAAGGGCGTTCAAAAAATCATTCTTTTGAAATTCTGATGAAAAAATCAGGCGGTCGGCGGAAAGCATGCTTAAATAGTTGATGTACGAATAAGTCAGATCACGCTCCTCGCCCTCCGGCATGGGCTGGGTGAACTGATTTTCGTGCATATACATGATTTTGGGCACCTCAGAAAATCGCGGGTTGGTCAGCGCCAGGAAAGCAGGCAAGTTGATCATACTGCTTACCAAAAGGAGATCAATATCCTCCTTCACTTCTTCCGCCATCCCGGCCAGAACCACCGAATTGCCATGCATTCGCCACTTTTGTCCCTTATAGCTGAGGTTCACAGGAATAATACGATGCCGCGAATGCGCCTGAAGGCCTCGCAGAAAAGCTTTATGAGAGCCGCTGTAAAAAGGTTCGGCAGCCAGGATGTTCATGGTCGAAATTGTTGAGTTAGAGAATTGTTGAATGGTTGAATGGCAATCCTCATAATCGTTAGCATAAGAGGTGCTGATTTGTTTGAAGTATAGATTCAATAATTGAACAAATCAATAATTCCTACCTAAAGCGTGCTTTGATGTCTTCCAGTGGGATATACTCAAGCGTAGGTTTGTTCAGCGGATCTTTATACGGCTTTTCGCAGGCAAATAGCTGATCGAGCAGATTTTCCATCTCCATATCGCTGAGTTTTTTGCCCCGCGGAATAGCCGTTTTTGATGCAAACGCAATAGCAAGTTTGTGACGAGCATCCAGCTCTGTTTTGCCTAATTCCCGGTATTGATTCAGCATCGACTTCAGCACCGATTGCTCATTACCTACATCGATATCCGCCGGCACGCCGCTAACCATCGCCGTATTTCCGCTGAGCAGCTGTACATTAAAACCCATGCGCTGGATGATGGGATGCAGTTCTTTGAGCAATGAAAATTCGGATGCCGAGAATTCAATCGTCTGAGCGAAAAGAAGTTGCTGGGTGCTTGGAATGGCCGATTCCATAGCTTGAAGCGCTTTTTCATAGACGATCCGTTTATGAGCCGCATGCTGATCAATCAAACATAAACCCGAACGTGTTTGTGTTAAAATATACTGATCATGCAATTGCCAGAAGCCGCGATCTCGCATTCTCTCGGGGTGATGCTTTTCAGCCCCAAAATTTTGTGTCCCCTGATCATCATAATCATACAACTGCCGCGAAAAATCCTTCCCTCCATTGTGAGAATTTGATCGGTCGAAATTAATGCGCGAAGGAAATTTTACAGGTCCTCCTTTTGGAGACTGATTTTTTCTACCGCCAAAATGAATATCTGTTGAGAAACCGGATGATGAATTTCTGGAAAAAGCGCTCTCTTCACCCGATATTTCGGGCACTAAAAATTGTTCGTTAAGCGCTTTTTTGATCACCGATTTTGTGAGTTTTATAACGCTCCGTTCATCCTCAAATTTAACTTCTTCTTTGGCGGGATGAACGTTCACATCAACCTGAGCGGGATCTACACTCAGAAAAATAGCGTAAAAAGGATAATCTCGTTCGCCGGTCCAGGCATCATAAATATTTAGAATGATGTGTGTCAGGTAACGATGCTGAATGGGTCGTCCGTTGACAAACAGAAACTGCTCACCCCTGCTTCGTTTCGTCAATTTGGGATCGGCTAAAATTCCCCGGATCGTTAAATAACTGGTTTCTTCCTCAAAATCAATGAGACTGGCCCGGTAGCTTTTGCCAAACATATCGGCAATACGTTTTTTTAGGGGCTGATCTTTAGGCAAGTCGTAAATGGAATCTGCATCGGCGATGAGTTCAAATCCCACATCTGAATTGGCCAGCGCAGCTTGCTGAACGGTTCGTAAAATATGGCGAAACTCGGTGGCATCCGTTTTCAGAAACTGACGTCGGGCCCGAACGTTAAAAAACAGGTTTCGTACCGCCACGGATGTTCCGTCATCAACCGCATCCGGTTCGAAAGATTTCTCTTCTCCACCCCATATTTCGTATTTATAACCTGCTTCATCACCGGGACGTTTGGTTTTGAGCGTTACCTGCGCTACCGATGCAATGGAGGCCATCGCTTCACCCCGAAAACCGAGCGTTCGTACCCGGAAAAGATCATCGACATCTTGGATTTTTGAAGTGGCATGCTGTGCAAAACAAAGCCGAATATCTTCTTTACCCATTCCACAGCCGTTGTCGATTACCTGGATAAGCGTTCGTCCCGCGTTCTGGATCACTATTTTAAGCTGATCTGCCCCGGCATCAATGGCATTATCAAGCAGCTCTTTTACAACCGAAGCAGGACGCTGAATAACTTCGCCGGCCGCAATTTTATTCGAAATTTCGGGGGCAAGCTGATGGATGATGGAATGTTGAGAAGCCGCTTCCTGAGCCAATGTACACGCTTTTTAGATTGAATTTGGTTTACCTGATGATAAGAAATTATCGGCCTACTTAATAAGAAAAACCATTGTCATGCTGAACTTCACCGCAGGTATCCCTTCGGGAGTTTCAGCATCTTACACAGTTATTTCTTTAAAAGCTATTATCAGAATTTTTGCTATAGATCCTGAAATTGAAATAAATTCAGGATGACATGTAGTTTATAACGCGAATAACAGATAAAATACAATTATTATCCCGGCTGCATACATCAGCACAGAACGGCCTTGCTTATATTTTTTAGGACTGCGTTTGAATTTTAAGCGTTGCTCTCTCCGCTCGTCTTCTTTCGGATCATAATGCTGAAAATGCATATTAAACTTTTTGGGCTTTGGTCTGGGTCCCAACATTGAATTAAACATGGCAGCCTCTTTTCGTTTTGCTAAATTTTCTGCTTTGCTTTAATATAACCAGAATTTTACCGAAAATGCAGAATCCTGTGCACCTGCATCAATTTTTTGCTATACTTGAAACGAAATTAAATTCCAAACTATTGCAGATAATCATGGGTTACGACAAAATCACCGCACCGGAAACGGGCACAAAAATCGAAAAGAAATCAGATGGTTCATTAAAAGTAGGCGATAATCCTGTTATTCCGTTCATTGAAGGTGATGGAATTGGCATCGACATCACCCCTACCATGCGTCACGTGCTGGACAGCGCTGTGGAAAAAGCTTACGGCGGACAGAAGAAAATTGAATGGTTTGAAATTTATGCCGGCCAAAAGTCCGTTAATTTTTATGGTGATGATGAATGGCTGCCGGCGGATACCCTCCAAGCAATCGAAGATTACAAAGTAGCCATCAAAGGCCCTCTGACCACTCCCGTTGGCGGTGGCATTCGCTCTCTGAACGTAGCCATCCGTCAAAAACTGGATTTATATGCCTGCGTTCGTCCCGTACGTTATTTTAAAGGTACGCCAAGCCCGGTTAAGCATCCTGAAAATACCGACATGATCATTTTCCGTGAAAATACTGAAGATATTTATGCCGGCATTGAGTACCAGACTGGTACAGATGAGAATAAAAAATTAAAAGATTTCCTCATCAATGAAATGAATGTTACCAACATTCGCTTTCCTGATTCATCTTCCCTCGGAATTAAGCCCATTTCTGAGGAAGGAACCAAGCGGTTGGTCCGTTCGGCCATTGATTATGCCATTGAGCAAAACCGTGACAGCGTAACGCTGGTTCACAAAGGCAATATCATGAAATTTACCGAAGGCAGCTTTAAAAACTGGGGCTATGAAGTGGCCAGAGAAGAGTATGATGCCGAAGTGATTGGCGAAGGTCCCTGGTGCAAGCTTCCAAATGGAATGGTGATTAAAGATGTGATTGCTGATGCTTTCTTGCAGCAAATTTTAACGCGTCCCGCCGAGTATGATGTCATCGCTACGATGAACCTCAACGGTGATTACATTTCGGATGCCCTGGCGGCTTGTGTCGGCGGAATTGGCATCGCTCCCGGCGCCAATATCAATTACAACACGGGACTTGCAGTTTTTGAAGCGACCCACGGCACCGCTCCAAAATATGCGGGACAAGATAAAGTGAATCCCGGTTCACTGATACTTTCCGGAGTGATTATGCTTCGGTACATGGGCTGGAACGAAGCAGCTGATCTCATCGAAAAGGGCATTGAAGCTTCCATCAGCCAAAAGCAGGTAACCTATGATTTTGAACGTTTAATGGAAGACGCAACGCTGCTGAAATGTTCAGAATTCGGTGACAAAATCGTTGAAAACATGTGATCGCAGATTAAGCAGATTACAATGATTAAAAATCTGATTGAGCCGGCACAAGTATCCACTTGTGCTGGTTTTCATTTTTAATCTGATAAATCAGCGTAATCAGTGATCTAAAAGTCCAGAAAGGCTTGGGATTCTACCAACGTGTTCCAAGTTTCTTCGTGGCCTTCGAGTTCAGCCGCGATACTTTCAATCAATGCTGCTTTAGCTACCTTCACCTCGGCAAAACTGCGATAACTTTCATAACCCTCTACCGTTTTTACTGCTGTATTTGTGGTAGAAACCATGTCATTCACCACCCGATCTACTTTTCGGAGGGCAAAAATAAAAGCAGGCTCACCCAATCCTGATTCTGAACCTAAGGCTGCCAACGCATCATTACGTATCTTTTCTAAAGAATAAGATATGGATGAACTCAATTCTGATTCAGCCCATGCAACCGCTTTTGAAACTGCGGCAGCAGAATCATCATCAATGGCAGTGGCATATGCGTAAATTACACTATCGGCACTTACAACGGTTTGTTGTCCATACCAGGAAGGATATAAGCCGGAA
>DASSAY010000196.1:0-13490 GCA_035699185.1 Balneolaceae bacterium
CACGGCTCAAAAAAGCGATCTGCAGGCTTTTCGCTCGGGCGACATCAGCAAAGAAACATTCAATGAGCGGTTAAAAGTAAGCAAGACGGCAGCCGATGATGAAGGTCCGGTAGATTTAAAAGTGATGGCCAGTATATTTGAAACGGCTTTTGAAGACGCGGAAAAATCGTTTCAGGTAAACGGTTCGGTTAACTATCTATATCTGGATAATTTTGGTGCTCTTTTCTCTTTTGAGGCCGGTTATGCCGAAACATCCGGCTGGAATTTTGCTAATATTCGCATAAATGTTGAGAAGATAAGAATTGAGCTAGAGGAGGCTCGTGAGGAACTTGAGCATGTGTTATCGGATGATCATGAGGACAGTACAGGCTCTGTTCAAACCAATGATTCAAAGAAATTTGAAGAAAAACGAGCTCAACACAAGAAAGAAGTGCTTAAAGCTTATGAGCAATTCAAACAGCGCATCAAACAGTACCTGGTTGATTACGGACGAACGTTAAGCTCTGTGGGCGAAAACCAGCAGATTTTAGTTTCGGTAAATCTCGACAGTTCGGTTAATGACATCCCGGAACGGATTGACCTGCGTCTGCAAAAAAGCGTGCTCGAAGAGATGGATAACGGCGAGTTGAGCCGTGAGGAGGCGATGAGTGAGATTGAAATTCGGGAGTATTGATTCGGGAGAAAGGATTAGGAGACTTTTTAGAAGTTTCCTAAGCCTGCTACCGCTCTAAACTCAGCTTTCTTCTGAAGGGCAGATTCCAGCCTTCGCTCATATTCTTTGGCTGTAATTTCAATGCAACCAAACTGCGCAAGATGCTCGGTCCAAAACTGCGTATCCCAAAGTTCAAATCCGCCTTGTACTAAGGCTTGATGCGTCCAATATAATGCCACTTTGGCTGCTTCTTTGGCCCGGCCAAACATAGACTCACCGAAAAAAGCAGCACCGAGAGAAGCTCCATACTGTCCGCCGACCAGCTCTCGATTCTCGTCGTAAACACTCACCGAATGCGCATGCCCCAGCTCATGCAGGCGGCAAAAAGAGTCGATAATTTCGCCTGAAATCCAGGTGGATTTACGGTCTGCACACGCTTCCATCACCTTTCGAAAGCCATAATCAAATTTTACGTGATAGTGATGGTTGCGAACCATGCGGCAGACGTTAGATGAAACATGAAATTTATCCAGTGGAATGATGCCACGCTCGCGGGAAGTGTACCACTTGGCCTTCGGGTCGTGGTGAGAATCGGCCATTGGGAAGATTCCGCTGGCGTAGCCGTTAAGTAATCTTTCGGGTGAGATCATAGATCATAGATCAATGATTTAGCTTCTTAAAATTATAACAAACTTTTTTCTAAATCATTTTCATAAAAAAACCTGTCAGGTTTCCGAAGCCTGACAGGTTTAGTCTTTGAATATTGAATAAACTTAATCATCCACATACAGCTTTGCCAGATCGTTAATCATATTTTCATCAATGCCTGCGTTTACAAAGCCGCCATCATGGTAGAGATTTTGCATCGTTACTTTTCGGGTGAGATCGGAGAAAAGCGTTACGCAATAATCGGCGCATTCATCCGCCGTGGGATTTCCCATCGGCGCCAGTTTATCAGCGAAGGTGTACATGCCGTCAAATCCTTTGATGCCGCTGCCGGCTGAGGTTTTGGTAGGTGCCTGCGAAACGGTGTTGACGCGAATGCCGCGATCGGCCAAGCGGCTACCGTAATTTCGAGCAATGCTTTCAAGCAGTGCTTTGGCATCATTCATATCACTGTATTTGGAGAAAATACGCTGCGCCCCGATGTATGAAAGGGCAACCACACTGCCGCCGTCATTCAGGATTCCGGCTTCATCGGCGTAACGCAAAATTTTGTGGAGCGAAACCGCGGAGATATCCAGCGTTTGCTGGTACCATTTATAATTGAGCTCTTCGTAGCCCTTATTTTTACGCACGTTGGGTGACATCCCGATGGCGTGAAGAATGAAATCAATCTTGCCGTGCTCATCTTTTACTTGTTGCATCAGCTCCTGCACATCGTCTTCTTTTGAGACATCGCAGGGAAAAATTTGGGAGCCGGTTTGTTCTGCCAGTTCATCCAATGAACCCAGGCGCAGAGCTACCGGCGCGTTTGAGAGTGAAAATTCCGCACCTTCACGCTTACAAGCCAGCGCAATTCTCCAGGCGATGCTCCGGTCATCCAGTGCCCCGAAAATCAGTCCCTTTTTGCCTTTTAGTAATCCATATCCTTGTTGGTCAGCCATAAAAATATTCTTTGAAATTGCTTTAGTGATTATTGATCAATTACTTGAATTCATCCATTAAGATAACTCATTAATTAAATCATTGCCGGGTCATCCCCCTGCACCCCCTTCTTCAAAGGGGGACTATTAAGCAACGAAAATAACATCTATGTATCACTGAAACAATGAATCATTAAAAATTTCACGCAGAGCTGCAAAGACGCGGAGAAATCCACTTTGCGGCTCTGCACCTTTATGTGAACCCTAAGGAATGCTGATCACAGTTCAAAAGTTATAACATACTCAATAATATTCATCAAATAATTAAGAATGTACACCTTCACCGGCTGTTCCGGCTTTCATTATGATGACTGGAAAGGGCTGTTTTATCCCGAAGATCTTTCCAAGAGTGAATGGCTGCCCTATTATGCCGAACATTTTAAGACGGTGGAGATCAATAATTCATTCTACCGCATTCCAAAGAAAACAACGCTTGAAAAATGGCACCGACAGACTCCGGGTAACTTCCGGTTTACAATGAAGGGCAACCAGTACATCACCCATCGAAAAAAACTGGTAGATGATGAGCACATGCGCGACCGCCTGAAGTATTTTTATGAAGTGGTTGAAGTGCTTGGCGGAAAGCTGGGATGCATTCTCTGGCAGCTGCCCGGCAACCTGCACCGGAATGATGAAAAATTAGAAAAATTCTGCTCGCGATTGAGCCCCGATTTCAAAAATGTGATGGAGTTTCGTCACGAATCATGGTTTACGGATGAAGTGATGGAGATTCTCAAAAAGCATGATGTGAGCTACTGCATCCTTTCCGCACCGGATAACCTTCCGGAAGAAATGCTCGCTACGACTGATACCGGCTATGTGCGCTTTCACGGCAAAAAAGAATGGTACCGGTATGATTATTCAGACAAAGAACTCAAAGAATGGAGTCAGCGGGTGAAAGAGTTGAAAGCGAGAAGGGTTTATCTTTATTTCAACAATGATTATGAAGCCAAGGCCGTTTTTAACGGACAAAAAATGCGGGAGCTGCTTGGTGAATAATCTCACGCAAAGGCGCGAAGACGCAGAGTAATTATTCTATGCTGTAAGGGAGTTGCACTCCCGAATCTTAGAACGGGAGTATAACTCCCTTTAAGCTTTTTAGTATTTCTCTTAGCGCCTCTGCAAGAAACCCCACAATTTATCTTTATTTATACTGTTGATAATAGCGCGCAATGTCCTTATTTTGCGAAACTTTATGTCAATCCCTAAATCATGCTGTGAGGGAGTTGAACTCCCGAACCTAATTGTTTAACCCATGTTTCAAGATCTATCGTCAAAATTAGATCAAGCCGTTCAGACGCTGAAGGGCGAATCTAAGATTACGGATGTTAACGTCGCGGAGACGGTGAGAGAAATACGCCGTGCCCTGCTTGATGCTGACGTGAACTATGAAGTTGCGAAAAAGTTCACGGCGGACATTAAGGACCGCGCGATGGGTGAAGATGTATTGACAGCCGTCAATCCTGGTCAGCAGTTTACCAAAATTGTTCAGGATGAACTGACCAAAGTGCTGGGACAGGAGCGCGTGGATATTTCCGTTGCGCATACGCCCCCGACTGTGATTTTGATTGCCGGCCTGCAAGGCTCCGGTAAAACGACTTTTAGTGCCAAGCTGGCCCGTTATTTAAAGAAAGAAAACAATCGGAATCCCATTCTGGCTGCTGCCGATGTTTATCGTCCGGCTGCCGTCAACCAGTTAAAAACGCTGGCCGATAGTATTGACGTACCGGTCTATTCCATCACCCAGAAAGATGCCGTTCGCGCCGCTAAAGAAGCCGTGTCGATGGCTAAAAGCCTGGCGCTCGACACCGTGATTATTGATACGGCGGGACGCATGCACGTGGATGCGGAAATGATGAACGAAGTGGCTGAAATCAAAAAAGCGGTTCAGCCTGATGAAACCCTGTTCGTTGTGGATTCCATGACGGGACAGGATGCCGTAAATACGGCCAAAGAATTTAACGAAACCATCAACTACGATGGCGTCGTGCTCACAAAACTTGACGGTGATACCCGCGGCGGGGCGGCGCTGTCGATTAAGACGGTAGTCCAAAAACCGATCAAGTTTGCAAGTACCGGCGAAAAGCTTGATGCTCTTACCCCTTTCTATCCCGATCGAATGGCCCAGCGAATTCTGGGCATGGGCGATGTCGTTTCACTCGTTGAAAAAGCCCAGAGTGAATTTGATGAACAGGAAGCCAAGAAGCTGCAAAAGAAGATAAAATCAGATCAGTTTAACCTGAATGATTTTTACGAGCAGCTTCAGCAGATCAAAAATATGGGTAATTTAACCGATCTGGTTGGTATGATTCCCGGAGCGGGCAAAGCGATGAAAGATGCCGATATTGATGAAGATTCTTTCAAGCCGATTGAAGCTATCATCTGCTCGATGACAGACGAAGAAAAACGAAATCCTGATATTTTAAATGCCAGCCGGCGCCGGCGAATCGCCAAAGGTTCCGGCACTCGTGTCCGCGATATCAACGATCTCATCAAACAGTTTAGTCAGATGAAGAAAATGATGAAATCGTTCTCGGGCATGGGCAAGATGGGCCAAATGATGAAAGGTATGAAGGGGATGAAAAATTTACCCTTTGGCTAATAAAGACTTTTGTGTGAAAATGTTTTAGCCGCATTTTTACACATTTTTAGCGTAAGATTCCGATTTAATTCTCATAACCAAAATTACATTAATAAATAAAGAGATAATCCATTGTTAAGAATTAGATTACAACGCAGAGGCCGCAAAAAACGGCCCATCCATCACATTGTGGTGGCCGACAGCCGCTCACCCCGTGACGGACGCATTATTGAAGACCTTGGTCGTTTCGATAACATTAAGGTGAATAATGAACTCAATTTAAATGAAGAGCGAGCCGTTCACTGGCTGAAGCAAGGTGCTAAACCAAGTGATACCGTTCGTTCCATTTTTAAAGGACAGGGCATTATGTATAAAATGCACTTGATACGTTGGGGTAAGTCGGAAGAGGAAATTGAAGCTGCTCTACAGGAATGGCGCGAACGCCGCGAGGAGAAAACAGAAAAAGCACCATCCCGCAAAGAGCAACAAAAAGCTTTACTCGAGGCCGAAGAAAAGGAATTCCAAAAGCAGCTTAAGAAAAAAGCTGAAGAAGCTGCCAAACAAAAAGCCAAGCAGGAAGCACTCGCCAAAAAAGAGGAAGAAGGCGAAGAAGAGCAAGCCGAAGCTAAAGCAGAAGATGAAGAAACGGCTGAAGCAGAAGCTCCCGAGGTAAAAGCTGATGAATCTGAGGATGTAGAAGAGGAAACAGAAGCTGTGGAAGAAACCGTGGCTGAAGAAGAACCTGCCCGGGAAGAAGCAGCCGAGGATGTTCAGGAAGAAAAAGAAGAAGAGGCCGCTGAAGACAAGGCTGAACCTGAGGAAGAAACGGAAGAAGAAGTTGAAGCTTCTGATGATGAGAAGGAAGAATCTTCTGAAGAAAAGCCTGATGAAGAAAAAGCCGAAAAATCAGACGGAAAAAAATCTTCTGATATGCTGGCAAAAGAAGCGATCGAACATATTGAAAACACCCCGGTTGAAGAACTCGAAGGTTTCGTCGATGAAAACGAAGACCGCGTGACGGTTCAGCGAGCCTGGGAAGAGAAGCAAGAAGGATAATTTCTTAAATTAGGAAAAGGTGTAGTACACTTTGAAAGTATGCTACACCTTGCAGCAACTATGCTGGAACCCATTGAAAACCAGTATGAAAAGATCGGGTATATTGCCCGTTCGCACGGGATTCAGGGTGAGGTAGTTTTCATTCCTGAAATGTATGCTCCGGCACTTTTTGATTCGCTTGATCTGGTTCGTTTGGAAAACGCCAGAGGGGATTTAATCCCCGCCCGAATTGAGTCGGCCCGGGTTCAGGAAAAAGGCAACCGACTCTCGTTCTTTGTAAAATTTGAGCACGTGACTGACCGCACACAGGCGGAAAAGCTGAAACATACCTCCGTTTTCGCGGAGGCCGAAGCAATAGGAAGCCTGGTAGATGCAGAAGACGAAGTGATTGATTTCACCACTTTTGAAGTTCGGGTTGATGATACCTTCATCGGCTCGGTCAGGGAGGTGATTGATAATCCGGCTCATCCCATTTTAAAGGTGATAACGGATGATCAAAATCAACTGCTCATCCCCTTTGTGGATGAATATGTGGTCGAAGTCGATGAGGAATCACAAATCATACAATGCCAAAACCTGGATCAATTAGCAGATTTATAGATGATGCGCATTGATATCATATCGGCGGTACCGCAGCTTCTGGAAAGTCCGCTTAACCACAGCATTGTGGGCAGGGCTCGTGAGAATGAACTGGTTGAAATCCGCATTCACGACCTGCGCGATTATTCGGAAGACAAGCACAACAAAGTGGATGATTATCCCTATGGCGGAGGCGCGGGAATGGTGATGACGCCGCAGCCGATTTTTTCGTGTGTTAAACACTTAAAAAACCAGCGCGAGTATGATGAAATCATCTTCACTGCGCCGGATGGCGTTCCGTTTGATCAGGAAAGCGCGAACAAGCTTTCCATCAACCGAAACCTGATGTTTCTGTGCGGCCATTACAAAGGCGTTGATCAGCGCGTGCGCGATACATTAATCACCAAAGAATTCAGCATCGGCGATTATGTGCTTTCCGGCGGCGAATTGCCCGCTCTGGTGATGGTTGATTCCATCGTACGATTGCTGCCCGGCGCGCTGGGTGACGCGGAAAGCGCTCTTTCGGATTCCTTCCAAGATGATTTACTGGAAGGTCCGGTTTACACGCGCCCCGCTGAATTCAAAGGCTTGAAAGTGCCCGCGGTATTGCGATCAGGTGATCATCAAAAAGTGAAGAAATGGCGATTCGAGCAATCGCTTGAGCGTACTAAACAAGTACGTCCCGATTTATTTAAAAATTTTGAAACGAACAGTAAAGAATAATCATGGATAAGTTAAAATTAGCAGAACAAACTCTTATAAACGACAATTATCCCGACTTTAAAGCCGGAGATACCGTAAATGTTCATTACCGCGTGCGCGAGGGGGACAAAGAACGAATCCAGCAGTATGAAGGGCTCGTAATTTCCCGCAAAGGCTCGGGCGCTAATAAAACGTTTATGGTGCGTAAAATTTCGGCCGGTAACATTGGTGTTGAGCGTGTCTTTCCGCTTTATTCACCCTTCATTGCCAAAATTGAGCTCAAAAAACAGGGCAGTGTCCGTCGCTCAAAGCTTTATTATCTGCGTGACCGTCGTGGAAAGTCTGCTCGTATTAAAGAGAAGGGACAGAACCAAAATAGCGTTCGCGAGCTAAACCGACAGGCGGAGGCCCGAGCTACCGCTGCCAAGGAAGCGAAAGCAAGCGCTGAAGACGAATAGAACACGCATTAAGCAAGATTTACGCTGATAAGTTGCGTAAAATTGCAACCTGTTTGAAAAATTATAAATTGTCCTGTCCCTAATAATTGGGATGGGATTTTTTATGGGCTAATAGACCGGCTTCCTGTCAACTGCCACTGCCTTACTGATTGCCTTGCCCATCGCCTTAAAATCTATTATCATCACTGGTATCTTAAATCTTATTTAAAAAAGAAAAAACATCATGTTTAAGCGTTCCATTCTTTATACCTTCCTGGCCTTATTAATCGGATGCCAAAGTACCGACAACTTACAGCTTCAGGAAGAAGTTCAAACCTATCTTGACCAATACACCGAGCAATTTCAGCCCTTGTATTATGCTGCCGCGAAAGCTGCCTGGAGAGCTAATACCTATATTGTTGAAGGAGATACGGCCACAGCCAACGCTGTACAACGAACCAGCGAGGCATTGGCGGCTTTTACGGGAAGTGAAGAAAACATCACCAAAGCGCAAAAGTATTTAGAGCGAAAAGAGGATTTAAAAGAGATACAAGTCCGGCAATTGAAAAGCATTTTGTATGCCGCGGCAAATAACCCGCAAACGGTTGATTCGTTAGTGAGTGAGCGAATCCGGCTTGAAAACGAGCTCAACAGCAAGCTTTATGGCTTCACTTTTATGATTGATGATGAAGAAGTGACCACAAATGATATCGATCAGATTTTAAAAGAGTCAACCAGTCTTGAAGAACGCTTGAAGGCCTGGAAAGCAAGTAAAGAAGTGGGGAAAGTGCTTAAAGACGGGCTTGCTAAAGTACGCGATCTGCGGAATGAAACGGTACAGGCGCTCGGTTACGATAATTATTTCGCTTATCAGGTTTCTGAGTATGGTATGAGCGTGGAAGAGATGATGGATTTGATGGAACAAATCACCAAAGAGCTTTACCCACTGTACCGGGAGCTTCATACTTACGCGCGATATGAACTGGCCGAAAAATATGGCGTTGAGGAAGTTCCGGACATGCTGCCTGCTCACTGGCTTCCCAACCGCTGGGGACAAAGCTGGGCGCCGATGGTAGAGATTGAAGGAATGAACCTGAACGCCCAATTGCAGGACAAAACGGCCGAAGATTTGGTTCATATCGCCGAGGATTTTTATGTAAGCCTGGGCTTCGATGAACTTCCGCAATCATTCTGGGAGAAATCAAGCCTGTACCCCTTGCCGCCGGAAGCCGATTACAAGAAAAATAATCACGCTTCGGCCTGGCACCTGGATTTGAAGGATGACGTGCGTTCACTAATGAGCGTGGAACCCAATGCCGAGTGGTACGAAACAACACATCACGAACTGGGACACATTTATTATTATATGTCCTACAGCAACCCCAATGTGCCGTTGCTATTGAGAACGGGAGCAAATCGCGCTTTTCACGAAGCCATTGGTAGTATGATTGGTTTGGCTTCGATGCAAAAACCCTACCTGGCTGAAATCGGCCTGCTGCCTGAGGACGCGCCATCTAATGAAATCAAAAAATTGTTAAAAGATGCGCTGAATAACGTAGTCTTCATTCCGTTTTCTGCCGGATTGATGACCCACTTCGAGCATGCTCTTTACGTTGAAAACCTGCCCAAAGATCAGTTTAATGATCGTTGGTGGGCTCTTAAGAAAAAATATCAAGGTATTGTGCCACCCAATCCACGGAGTGAAGGGTATAACGATGCAGCATCCAAAACGCATATTATCAATGATGCCGCTCAATACTACGATTACGCGCTATCGAAGCTTATTTTATTCCAGCTGCATAATCATATAGCTACCGAAATTCTAAACCAGGATCCACATGCCACTAACTACTATGGAAGCAAAGAAGTCGGCGAGTTTTTAAGCAGTTTAATGGAGCCGGGGGCCACGGTTGACTGGAACACCCTTATTAAAGAAGCTACGGGTAACGAGCTCAGTGCTCAAGCTATGGTTGAGTATTTCCAGCCGCTGATGGAATGGCTGAAAGAGCAGAATGAAGGACGGGAATATACCCTTCCAAAGCTGTAATTTTACCTTTTGTGATGGTTCTGTTGGCCAAAATGACAGAATCATCACAAAATATTTTCAATGTTACCGGTTATTTTACCGAAACATAAATATCCACTTCTGCATCATTCCAGTCTTTGCTTCGCTCATCATAGATTTCAAAGTCTCTTTGATAGGCTCTTTGTAAGCCCGAATTCCAGATTTCTTTCCAGGTATCAGCTACACAATCAGGCATTTTGCCTTTGGCAGTTCTTTTGCTAAATATCCCTTTCGAAATGGTTAAATCATTCAGGCCTTCAGGTATTTTTGTATTAGGGGCTACTTTACATCCGATAAAATAAGAAAATGGCTGAGTGAAGTCTCCTTCATAGTTATGATAAACGGCAAAAATTTCATCACTCAATTTATCGGGAATTTTACCGGCAATGTTTTCAGCTTCAAATTGTTGCCAGAGCTTGCCGCAATCAATACTTGATTGTCCGTTTTTATTGGTCGTTTTACCTTTCAATGCTAAGCCAATAAGGTGTGTTTCGAAAAACGGTGTTTTTTGCATATTCAAAATAGTTATCGTTCATTCAAGTCATCCACTTTTAAGGAGCCGGATTCGGCAAAAACGGGACCGGTAAAGAGAACATAACCAAAGAGTATAGCAAATGTTAAATAGATGGCTGCGCCTACTCCAAAGAGCGCTAAATTTATATCCTCAAATGCGAACTTAATTAAGGCAAGTCCGCCAATTAAAAAGTGTGTAAAGTTACCAATTGCAACGGGACGACTATATATTCCGCCCATTAAATTCGCTTTTGCCGTCCAGTTTAACATGGCAAAACCAAAATAAAGTGCTCCTAAAATTTGAAAAAATATAGCATTTAACCCGCCCAAACCTAAAGCGTTTGCAACTTTTTGTGGAAAAAAGGACAGGATAACTCCTGTTAATCCCATTAGAATGGCGCTTACTGCCATTAACAGTTTTGTTTTCATTATTTTTGGAGTTTCTTTCTTTTAAAGACTTAAAATATTTAAAATCAGAGGATCATCATCCCACCTTCTCAAACACCATTCGAAAGTGATCAAATAGCTCCCGCTCAAAACAGATTTTATTGGGACTGGTTGAAAACAGGGCCCTGAAATCGCGGTTGGTAAGATATCTTGGAATCAGCGACAGATATAAGGCATATTTCTTCGGGTTGAATGCCCGGTATCTCTTTTCCCATTGAGTGATGGTTTCAATATAATCCAGCCGTCCGCTGCTCTTGTTGATTAATTTAAAATATGGCTCTGCATTTTTAATCACCATTTCCGACCCGTAAGGTAACCATGACCCGGGAAACTGCTTCTCCATCAGCGCTAATACATAAGCATCAGAATTTTTATGGGCATGGATGTCAATTTCATCATAATCGAGCATGTTTTTGCCGAATACCATGGTCTGTAAATAAAATCTACCGCCGGGCGGTAACAGGTTGTAAACAGTCTCAAAAAACTGATGATAAATTTCTTCCTGCTTTCCTGCCTTATAATTATCGACTGAACAGAAATGTTCAAAAGCTCCCAGTGATGCTGCCGCGTCAAAGGTTCCGAAATCATCCGGTTTCACCTTCCGGCAGTCTTTTACGTGAATATCCAATCCATTTTTCCGGCAGGCCCTGGCTTGTCCGTCGGAGAGCGTCAGACCAATACAAGAGGCTCCCGTCTCCCTGCTTAAGTATGAAATCAAAGGGCCCCAGCCGCAACCCAAATCCAAAACGCGGCTGTCTGCTGTAATATTTAAATTTTCGACAATAAACCGGTGTTTTGCTTCCTGAGCCTCCTCCAGACTCATAGAAAAATCGCCATTGTACATCGCCCCGCTGAAATCTCCGGTTTCTCCCATACTAAGGCGAAATATCTGATCGATGGTAGTGTAGGTGAAATTGAGGTCGTTTTTATCAGCCATAATCTAAAAAATTTTGGATTAAATGAAGGAAATTAAGCGGCAGCTCCTGATATTTCTGTACATCGATATATTTAGATTATAGGTAAAATAAAAGGAAATAGAAAAATAAGGATGATCTAACGTAACCGCCTTCACTATACCTTTTTTCAACTACTGCGTGAACCTTTGCCCCAAACCGGCATCGATCCTCCGAACAGGCGATTTATTGACCAGCCAAAAATAGTAACAAGGAGGATAGCAATAGCCATCACCCCCAATTGAAAAAGCGTTGTAAAGAAACCGAGACTGATGATCATGGTAGTTGCCCCGGAAGGCGGATGCGGCGCTTGCAAAAGATGTTTGGTGAAAGCGGTAAGAGCGAGTGCAAAAACAGCCGCTGCGACGTGAGCCGCTGTAATTCCGCCTGCCAAAATATTGGGTTCCCCCATCAAGCCAAAGAGGATGAGGCTAAGCCAGCCGGCAACAATCGCTATGGCATGAGCAATAAGTGTATTTCTGGGCCAGGCCGCGGGACGTTGACCCCTTTCGAAAAACAGAATTACGGTAGGCCCGAGACTTGGAAACAACAACGGCCAGCGCACCAGCAAAGCGATAGTACCTACGATGGCCATCGTCAGCAAACAGCCCAGAAAGGCATAAAAAGCAATGCCGGGCTGTCCCCAATGATCATCCAGCCATTTTTTTAACCCTTTAAATTGATCTTTACAGTATTGGTTTCCTTTTTTATCCATTTTAATTATAAAATTACCTGCATTTGAAACAGGAACAATTACTGAAGAAAAATGATTTTGCGGCCGCCAGCGCCTTTAAAGGTTGGCTTGCACTCATTATTCAATTATCTTTAGCCTCTTGATAACAACAAAGAAAAAAGTGCTCTGTGAATATTACCATCCCGGCTTTATATAAAGGCCTTTCGACTCGCATTGAAAGCTTAAAAAAAGATAAATCATCCATAAAAGAATCGCGTCAAATTGTTGATGCCGCCCTGAAAAAAGATGAACCGCTCTACGGCATCAACACGGGTTTTGGTATTTTGGCCAATAAGCGGGTGGGTGATGAACAGCTGAAACAACTCCAGCGTAATCTCATTTTATCGCATTCGGTAGGCGTGGGTGATCTGATTCCCAAAGACATCTCGCGGCTGATGCTTCAATTGAAAATCCACGCCTTGGGATTGGGAAACTCCGGCATTTCGGAAGAAACTTTTGACCGGCTCATTTATTTTTCTGATCACGATTTAATTCCCGCCATCCCTGAAAAAGGAAGTGTGGGTGCTTCGGGAGATCTGGCGCCGCTGGCCCACATGTCGCTCCCCTTGCTGGGCTTCGGTGAGTTTTGGAATGAGGAAGGAACCGGCACCCTTCCCGCAAAAAAAGTATTGCAAAATCACAATCTAAAGTCGATTGACCTTCAGCCCAAAGATGGATTATCTTTGATAAACGGCACTCAATTAATGAGCGCTTACGGGGCTTACGTACTGGAAAAATCTCTAACCCTGATAAAAACGGCCGACTTAATTGCAGCCATGAGCCTGGAAGCCTTGCAGGGTAGCATCAAGCCGTTTGATAAGCGCATCCATGAAATTCGTCCCCACAAGGGACAGCAGGAAGTGGCCCAAAACGTGCGTGAATTGCTGGTGGAAAGTGAGATTTTGGAATCGCATCGCAATTGTGGAAAAGTGCAGGATCCCTATAGCCTGCGATGCGTGCCACAAGTGCATGGAGCCGGGCGCGACGGGTTGCGTTACTGTCAGGGAGTGCTCGAAACAGAAATTAATTCGGTTACGGATAACCCGCTCGTTTTTGAAAACGGGGACATCATCAGCGGCGGTAATTTTCACGGCGAACCCGTAGCCCTTGCACTCGACTACGCCAA
>DASSAY010000197.1:0-4690 GCA_035699185.1 Balneolaceae bacterium
CTCTTCGGCATCCCATCGGGCCGACCATTTCATCCACACGTTGCTGTCATCAGCCCGAACATAGCGATTTTCAAAATCCCGAACCTCACTGCCCTTTAGTATTTCATCAGCCCGTTTAGCGGTTAAAGCAACATCCGCCGGGTGAATAAAGCTCAGAAATTCCTTATTGACCAAATCTTCCCGTTCATATCCCCAAATTTGGTGAGCGGCTGAATTTATTTGTGAAAACTTGCCGTCGCCATCAACCGTACAAATAACAGCCGGCGACTGATCCATTATTTTCTGCAGCCGGTCGCGGCTCTGCTTAAGCTTATTATTCATTCTGTTAATCAACACATACAAAAGTACCGAGGTTGCCGAAACAAAAAAGAGGCCTTTAAAGGTTTGGTAGGCAGTTATAAGGCCTTTTTCGGCAGCTATTAAATAGATCAGACGATCGCTAAAAAGGATCCAAACGGTAGCTAACGATAAATAAATTAATACTACCTTTACGACCGGATTAATTGTAATTAATATCTTTTTCATAAGAAAAGAGAAATACTTTAATGATAAATTTGCCTGTAATGATTTTGGCACTTACCAAAGGGGGAGCCCGAATTCAATTTTTAAGCAATCCGATGCATTTTATTGAAGTAATACAATTACAAGAAGCGAAAGGAGTTTTAATATTTTGTATTTACTAATTTATTTCCCATCCCGATACCTTCCCCCATTAGTAGCACAACGATTATTAATAATTATTTTTAACAATTAATTCAGAAAGGAAGATAACAAGAATGTATTAAAAAATTCTAATCTTTGATGTTTTTGCTTTAAAAGTAAGGCAGGCTAATCAGAAAGGCTTTATTTTTTCACTTTTCACTGATCAATATGCGTAAACTATCGTACTGACTGTCATCCGGGTATCCCAGAAAAATACTTTGTAAATCACCGGAAGGATTGAAAACAAACTGAGCGGGGATCCCTGGTATATCAAATTCAACGAATGGCCGAGACCCATTTACAAACAAAAAGGGGAATGGATGTTTTTGAATATAGGCCCGAACGGTTTCGGGTGAATGGCCAACCGATGCGGCGATAACTTTAAGCGTATCGGGAAAGGCGCTTTTTAGTTTTGCCAATTCTTTTTGTGAAGCCAGCGAAGCATTCGACCAGTTTGCCCAAAAATCGACGATTACAAACCGGCCCTTAAAGTCAGAAATTCGTACACTATCAGGTGATTCTATCGATGGCCATAATACCGTTTTCAAAGAATCTTGGGCAAAAATATGCTTCTTAAAAGCAGCTTTTTGACTCTGACGGCTGTTGATGGTAAAAAAGGTAATTAAAATAACAGCCACAGCGGCCACGACCGCCAAAAAATGGTTAAAATATTTGGGATCAATTCGCATCATTCAGTGAGTTAAATCGAAATAATATCTGCAACGCGCAACAGGTCATCATCCAGCTTGGGGTGTTGTTTGGTAGCCTGTTCAAAGGCAGTAAATTTTACCTTACCCTTTTGCATCCCTACCATCGTATTTGCCCTGCCATCTCGCAGGGCTTCAACCGAGGCCACGCCCAGCCGGCTGGCTAAAACACGGTCGGCACAAGTGGGACGTCCCCCCCGTTGCACATGCCCCAAAATGGTGACTTTTGTTTCATAACGATCCCCAAAACGTTTTTGCACGGCCTTTTCTAAGTCATAAACACTGCCATTTTTATCGCCTTCGGCAACTATCACCAGGCGCGAGGTCTTTTGCCGTTTGGATGAAAGCTTCAGCGATTCAAAAAGATGTTCCACATCGCGATCTTCTTCGGGTATCAAAATATCTTCGGCCCCTGCTCCAATGCCCGAATGAATGGCAATGAAGCCCGCATCACGCCCCATCACCTCAATAAAAAACAGGCGGTTGTGCGATGTAGCCGTATCCCGGATTTTATCCACCGCTTCAACAACGGTATTGACAGCCGTATCGAAACCCACGGTAAAATCGGTCCCGTAAATATCGTTATCAATAGTTCCCGGAATACCAACGATGGGGAAATCATACTTTTGTCCAAAAGCCATGCCTCCCCTAAATGTACCATCACCGCCAATTACTACAAGGCCCTCAATTCCACATTTTTGGACGTTTTTCCAGGCTTTTTCCAGTCCGGCATCTGTTTTAAACTCCAAACTCCTGGCCGATTTTAGAACCGTCCCTCCCTGATAGATGATATGTTTTACCGAGCCCGCATTCATTTCGCGGATATCATTTTTTATCAAGCCGTCATATCCTTGATAAATAGCATAGGGAGTGATTTTATAATAGACACAAGTACGAACCACCGCCCGGATGGCCGCATTCATTCCGGGAGCATCTCCGCCTGAGGTTAATACACCAATTTTTTTCATAAAGCTTGCTTCAAAAAATTTTAATATTTTCAGAGCCATCCCCCTGGCCCCTTCTTCTGCAGGAATACCTTCGGCAAAAGGGGGAATTAAACTGAATTATTTGCAGTAATTCAATTATTTATAGTCCCGGCTGAATTTCTGCATTAGCAACTCAACCCGCTGATTCCATCAGCGGAGCTTTCTTCCCCCTTTGAAGGGGGCGCAGGGGGATGGCCTTTCTAACCTTATTTCCCATTCGTCGGGCATCAAACCCAAATGCACGACGAAGAACTGTTTACTGTACATCTTCAATCAACTCGCGGCAATTCTGCTTAATTTCATCATCATCGGGACTAACCGACGGTTTGCTTAAAGCGGTTTTGCAGAGTGAAATGGTTTTCTGCTCCTGCCCCATTTCATCATAAACCCGGGCTAAATCGTAATAATACAGTAAATAATCATCATGTAAATCAATCGCCTTTTCGATAGCCTTGGCTGCTTTTTCATTACTCGCTCCCTTCGGAACGCCACCAAAAAGCGCATCCGCGGCAACGCTTTCAATCCAGCTTAGATTGGCTATTTTAAAATGCCATCGTCCTAAAACATGCCATGCACCAGCATTGGTACTGTCGTACTTTAGGGCGCGATCTACATATTTTTTGATGTCCCTTGCCGCCGCCACGCGCTCGCTGGCTCCGGAAATCAACGCTTTGCGTCCCATCGCCACCGACATCACAAAATTAGAGTGCGTATTGGTTGAATCAACCGCGAGAGCCCGTTTGGCAAGATCAATGGCTTTATTGAAATACTTTTTTTGCTTGTCTTCATCATCAAACCTGTTGCCAATACGCGAATATAAAAAACTACTGCGCCAAAGAGCTTTAAAATTATCCGGCTCTTGCTCTAATATTTGTGAATACAGTTCCAGGGCCTGTTCCTCGTAATAATTCTGATATAAAGAGTCAGCCCGCTGCTCAATAGAAGTACTATTTGATTGCGCCAATAATAAGGCAGGAGTCACTAAAAGCGCGATGAAAAATGGAAAAATATTTTTTAATACTTTCATAATGATATTATTTAGAAGAATGATTGAAGTAAAAACGCTATGTGTTGTGAGTTAAACTTAAAACAACCTGTAAGCTCCGGTTCCTTGAGTCCCGCGAGCGGGGGCTGGCGGACCTGGCAGCGTTGTTCCTATGACGCTGACATCCCGAGGATTCGGGAAGAAAACTATTGATATGCTGTCAGGTCAAAATTATTTTTCTACTGCTCACGCGCAAGCAGTTCTCTATTTTACATAAAATTATTCATTTTTCAATAATACCTTTTGAAGAGTGATAACTTGCTTCCCTTATTCAAGACTACCGGGCTTCTTCTAACGTTTGCCCGGCCGCTTTACTATCCCCATAGTTTCGTTGCACATAATCATCCAGAATTGCGCGGAATTCTTTGCCGATACCTTCACCCCGCAGCGTTTTGAAGTGCTCTCCATCCATATAAACGGGCGCTTTGGGCTCCTCGAAAGTGCCGGGCAACGAAATGCCGATATTCGCGTTGCGTGATTCGCCGGGTCCGTTCACTACACAACCCATTACGGCCACATCCATTTCCTCCACTCCCGGGTAAACATCACGCCAAACCGGCATCATTTCCCGAAGGTAGGATTGAATTTCATCCGCAAGTTCCTGAAAATAAGTGCTGTTAGTGCGTCCACAGCCGGGACAAGCGGTAACCTGTGGAATGAAATTGCGAATGCCCAGCGACTGCAAAATCTGCTGACACACCCGCACTTCTTCGGCACGATCTCCCCCTGGTTTTGGGGTGAGTGAAACCCGGATGGTATCGCCAATTCCCTGCTGCAACAAAACGGAAAGAGCGGCTGAACTCGCCACCATTCCCTTCATGCCCATGCCCGCTTCGGTGAGGCCTACGTGCAGTGGGTAATCCAGAATTTCGGCGATGCGCTGGTAAACCGTTACCACATCTTGCACATGACTCATTTTGCAACTAATGATAATTTTATCGGAAGAAAGTCCCACGCTTTCCGCAAGTTCAGCCGAGCGCCGGGCGCTTTCAACCATCGTATCGAGCATCACCTCTTTAGAAGGTTTCGGATCATCGAGTTTGCTGTTGGCATCCATTTTTTTTGCTAACAGTTGCTGATCGAGCGAGCCCCAGTTCACCCCGATGCGCACCGGTTTGTCGTATTTTATGGCTTGCTCGACAATGGTGCAGAAGTTTTCATCGCGTGTTTTGGTGCCGGTGTTACCGGGATTAATGCGAAATTTCGAAAGAGCTTTGGCAGCTTCGGGGTGATTGGTGAGCAGCTTGTGC
>DASSAY010000198.1:0-5283 GCA_035699185.1 Balneolaceae bacterium
TGATTTCGATTCTGTTTTCTGTTCTTCATCTATCTCCAGAAAATCCGAATCTAAATCGAAATCATCAAGGTCAGAATGAAGAGGCAAAATATCGCTTTCGAGATCACCGATAAGCCGGGATGTTTCTTCCACTTCTTCGAGCAGATTATCAAGCTGAAAGCCAATTTCCTCGGGATTGCTCATGGTCATCGACTGCTCGTAAATATAATGAATAGCATCTTCGATGGTTTCAAGATGGGTTTCAGTGATTAAATATCTTTCTTTAGCAAGATCAAACTTTTTGATGCGTTTTTTCAAAATCCCGATACGCCGCTTTTTGGTGCGCTTTAAACGTTCGGATGTCAGTCCCTCAATTTCCTTTTCCTCACTCGCTATTTCGGCTTTCAGGCTTTCTTCAACCGAAGTATTCATATAAAACTGGTAGCGTTTGTGCAGGTCAAGCAGGGTAAGGTAGTTTGAAATCAACTCCTTCATCTTCTTGCGGATGCTTTCCAGCAGCCCCTGCGAACTGTAGGGCAGCTTATCGAAATTCTCTTTTATCAGCTTATCCAGATGTTTTAGAGTCAAAAACCGTTTTTGACTCTTACGGTCCAGCCCCTGAAAAGTCGATTTAGCTTTATCGGCGGGATCGCGTTCCCGCATTTTTTTCAATTTAACATTCTTACGGAAACGGGGCAGCCGGGGCACGATGCCCAGGTACATCAACTCAACTCCGAAGGCCATGGTAAGAATCACGTTTGGTAACAGGCCAATATCTCCCGCGGCAAAAGCCGAAATGACGGCAATCAGCAACACACCCAAATTCACGGGGTGTAAAAAAGCTTCTTTCGTAAAATTGATGGATTGTTCTTCACTCATAAACTTACTGCTGGTCTTCGCTCGATTCTTTACCGGTTTGTTCATCAGAAACCGTTTCTGCTGAACCGCTTCCAATCGTCTTGTTCACATTCAGAGAACCTGCCTGGCGTTCAATTTCTTTATACAAAAGACCCATTTCCATTTTCACCTGGCGGAGTGTGTCTTTGGCATTTTCTTTGATCATTTCTTCATCAAGCTCCTGCTCTTTCGCAGCATCCTCGTGCTCATCCAGCAAGCTATCCATTGCAACGTCCAGTCGCGCTTCAACTGAAGTCAAACGATGCTTCACAGATTGAAGAAAATCATCGAAGGATTCGAGCATCTGGCTCTTATCCATGTTTTTGAGTGCCCGGGTGATGTTCTGCGTTTTTTTCGCCCGGTTGAACCGCTCCCGGTCCTCCCGCATTTTGCGATAATGCGCCTTGTATTCCTCCTTTAAACGTTCACGATCGTTTTGGCTGTTATTAGCCATTTGTTCAGTTATCAGTTATCAGTTATCAGTTATCAGTTATCAGTTATCAGAGGCTGCTGGTTTTTAGAGTATAAGTCAAGTTATAATCTATTGATTTTTCACTGTTTACTGTTCTCTGTTAACTGATCACTGTTTCGTCCGGTCTTTATTACCGATGGTTTTTCCCTTCTCTTTTTCAGCTGATTCTTCTTCAATTTCAATTTCCTGCTCATCTTTTTCCTTCTCCGGAGCTTCGGCTTTGCCCATTTCAGACTTAAACTGCTGAACCAGTTCATGAGCACGTAATTTTTCAGCATTTGCCTCAATTTCCATTGTTTCGGTGTCAACGCTATCAAGCGCCAACTCCATCCGTGCTTCATTTTTAGCCGTTTGTTCATTCAGACGATTCACCATTTCATCATGCGTTTGATCCAGTCCGCCGGTTTCAAACTGTTCGAGCGCATCGGCTACTCTTCCCTGCCATTCCGCACGTTCACTGGCTCGCAAAGCTTCTTTAGCCTCCTGAATTTTACGGTCTTTCTCGCGGATAAACGCCTTTTTCACTTTCATTGCCTTTTCATAATCCTGCTCGGCAAACTTCATCTGCTCTCTCGATGTGCCGATATTTTCCTTCGCTTTTTCGAGCTGAAGTGCATAGCCCTCAGCAATATCATCACGATCAGCTTCAATCGCCGATCTTATTTTAGCGGTTAAATCCTGAATTCGCTTCTCATACTTCTTTACTTCTTTTTGAAGCATCATCATATTGGCCTTAACCGTGGCAATATTTTCATTCATCTGCGGAATCTGATCATTCAAATCGCGGATATTCTGCTCTAAAATGAGCTTGGGATCTTCCATCGAACTTACGAATCCACCGAATAGCGATTTGATAGCACGTATAAATCGTTTAAACATAATGTTATTATCTTTTTTTATTGGTGTTCACCGGCTTTATTGAATTATAGTCATTCTTTATCATCAACTTTATAAGAAGGTCGTTCTTTTTTAATTTCTGTAACAATGCCTTCAAGTGTCAGATCTTTAAAAAATTCCTTTCGTTCTTCAGTATAATTTCCAGCACCTGTATTATATTGATTAATAAAACGCAATGTGTTAGCTATACCAAGCTCCTTAGAAAGCAAAACTATAGCATCACGATTTATTTCATAGAGAGATTTTGTCTTTACACTCATTTTTCTATCTCTGATATAAGTTTTGTTGGTGAAATAACTGTTATCTTTCCGGTTTCCGCTTTTTTAGCTTTCTTCAATAATTCATCATCACAAGTACAAAAATAATCTACTTTTGCTTCAACAGCTGTTGCTAAATGAAGGGCATCAAGTGATTTTACCCCCTCTTTTTCATATAATTTTGCTTTCTTTTCAATTTTATCTGTTAATAAAAGGTGATTATTTGCTTCCGAAAGAACTTCTACGGCAAATTGCTTACGTATTTCATTAGGATTTCGTTCTGTTTCAAAACATAGAACATCTGATGATACAATTTGAACTTTACCTGATTCAAAGTAATCAAAAATACCCAATATAGCTTCTGATTCAAGCCGTATTCTTAATTGCGACTTATCATCAAGTGGCCTTTGAATACAACATGTATCAAGATATATAATCATTTATTAACCAGACTAAAAACAAATATATAAAGTAACTTTAAAAAATATAATAATTTCACTATAGTTATAACTTTTCATTAGCTCTATAGTTCATGAACACCTTCCTTATCCACTCGAAGGGTTATCATGGGTGAAGCCTCCGGCTGTTCATGAATGATTGAAAAAGCTTCTTTTAAAACATCGGCTGCCGTTTCCATCGACCTATCATTGTTCGTAAAACCTACCGCCAATGTTTCACCTTTTTTTACCTGAGCGCCTGTTTTGTGTTTCAGAATGATTCCTGCCCTGGGATCAATCTTATCTTCCTTGGTTTTTCGTCCCGCGCCCAGTTCGAGTGATGCAATGCCTATTTTATAAGCATCTATCGCTGAAATATATCCTGATTTCTGTGCTTTAAATTCAAAACTGAATTCCGCCTTTGGGTATTTTTCTAACTCTCTGAGCACTTCAATATTGCCGCCTTGTTCTTGGGTTAATTCCAGCCATTTTTCAAATGCTTGACCGTTCGCTACGGCTTGCTTGCTCATTTCAACACCTTCGTCCACCGTTTCGGCCTTTCCTCCCAGTTTGATCATCGTACCAGCCAGCAGATGGCTCACTTCCATCACATCTTCGGGGCCGTCGCCCTGCAAGGCCTCCATCGCTTCTTCCACTTCCAGCCAATTACCAATTTTATACCCCAGCGGTTGATTCATATTGGTGATATAAGCGACCGTTTCCTTTCCAAAGTCTTCACCAATGGTTACGAGCGTCTCCGCCAGTTTTTGAGCGTCTTCAGGCGTTTTCATAAAAGCACCGGAGCCGCATTTTACATCTAAAACCAAGGCATCAACGCCTTCAGCCAGCTTTTTGCTCATAATGCTGCCGGCAATGAGCGGGATTGATTCAACCGTAGCCGTTACATCACGCAGGGCGTAAAGGCGCTTATCTGCCGGGGCGATTTCTTCAGTTTGTCCTGCCATCACCATCCGGCATTTTGATAAGATCTGTCGATAGCGATTCAGGGAGATATCAACCCTAAAACCGGGGATGGATTCCATTTTGTCAAGTGTTCCGCCGGTGTGACCGAGCCCTCGTCCCGAAATCATCGGCACGGGGATATCATAACTGGCTACAATCGGCGCCAGGATGAGCGACAGTTTATCGCCCACGCCGCCGGTGGAATGTTTATCCACTTTTTTACCGGGAATATCACCGAGATCGAGGATTTTCCCTGAATGCAGCATGGAATGCGTTAAAGCCGAGGCTTCGTCTTCATTCAAACCGTTCAAAAACGCAGCCATTAAAAAAGCGCTCATTTGATAATCGGGCAGTCGATCTTTGGTGAAGGCATCAACCAGAAACGAAATTTCATCACGAGTGAGCGCGCCGCCATCCCGCTTTTTTTGAATGAGTGCTACCGGGTTAAATGATTTTGAAGCCATATAGAATTCAGGTTAAATCTTTGTGCAACTTAGTGCATCCTTTGCGTTTCTTCGTGTAACAGCTATTTCACCAAGCTTCTCTAAGAAGCACCAAGTTTCACAAAGAATCTTTATCTTTTGAAAAAGGAAACGCCAAACTTTTTGATGATTAACGTCTTAGCCGATCAATACCTGTACAATATACAGTCTTATTTGCCGGAAAACATCAATCTGATGCTTTTTGATCCGGCGCACGGCTTTCCGTCCGAAATCAATTCAGCCCATGCGCTACTGATTCGCACCGTCATTCCGGTTGATGAGCAAACGCTGCCCGACATTCCCAAAAACCTGCAATTCGTGGGAACCGCCTCGGCAGGTACCGATCATGTAGATATTAAATATCTGCGGGAAAATGGAATCACATTCGCCGATGCCGCCGGATGTAACGCTCGCTCAGTTGCGGAATACGTAGCTACAGCAATGCTGATCTGGGCTGAAAAAAGAGACCAGAACCTGACAACACTAACCGCAGGCATAATCGGTGCGGGCAATGCGGGCAGCAGAGTGATTGAATTGCTGCGAAAACTGGAAATTTCGACGGTAGCTTACGATCCACCGAAAGAAGAGCGGGATTCGAATTTCAAATCGGCATCTTTAAATGAAGTGTTAGAGTGTGATATTTTATCATTCCATACGCCACTTACTACTACCGGAGATTACCCGACTTATCATTGGTTAAATGGTCAAAAACTGTCAGCTTTCAATTTTCAGCTTGTTATAAATGCTTCACGCGGTGGAGTGATTGATGAGCAGGCCTTGCTGAATGCTTTTGAAAAGGGAATGATCAATGATTTCATCCTCGATGTATGGGAAAATGAACCGAATTTTAACCAAAAATCAGCAGAACAAGCTTTCATAAAAACGCCTCATATCGCAGG
>DASSAY010000199.1:0-6120 GCA_035699185.1 Balneolaceae bacterium
GACTTTTTAACATGGATGAAGCGTATTATTTTAAAGTGATTTCTGAGAAAACCGCCAGCCTTATTGCAGCTTGCTGTGAATGCGGAGCAATCTCTACCACCGATGATCCCGAGCTTCACCAAAAGATGTATGATATTGGCATGTACATGGGCATCGCTTTTCAAATCCGGGATGATCTTTTTGATTACGGCGTTGATGACATCGGCAAACCCACGCGTAACGACATCAAGGAACGAAAAGTGACCCTGCCCTTCATTAAAGCGCTTGATAATGCATCTGCTCTCGAAACCCTGAGCATTCGCCGGCTGATGCGAAAACGCAAGAAAAAGCAGGCTGATATTGATGAAATCGTGGCTTTTGTCCACGAAAAAGGCGGCATGAATTACGCGCGGTCGATTATGGATGATTATGCTTCGAAAGCATTAGATAAACTGGCCACCCTGCCGGAGTCGTCCGACCGAAAAGCGTTCGAAGACCTCATCAAGTTCATCATCAACCGAAAGAAATAGCAGTCTTATTTTCGGATGAACAGACCCAAACTTGAACAACCCATTCTCTTCATCTCTGATGCACATCTCGGCGGTTTTTCCGAAAAGGAAAATGAGCGTATTGAAACCGAACTTATTCAGCTTATTAATTACTGCGAGCGGGAGAATATCCGCATAGCCATTCTCGGCGACCTTTTTGATTACTGGATGGAATATCCGAATCATACTCCCGAGCTCGGCAAAAAACTGCTCGACCGTTTTGAACGGTTCAACCGAAAAATGGGGCCGGGGCTTTACATTACCGGAAATCACGACAACTGGACGCGCAAACATTTTCGCGAACGGGGATTTTATCCGGAACATGAGCAGCACATTTGCTCTTTAAACGGTACTAAAACAATGCTTTTACACGGGGACGGGCTTTCGGACAGCAATCATAAGCTGCCGCGACCGCGAATGCACCGTTTGCTTCGAAACGAATATTTTTTACGGTTTTATCAAACGCTGCTTTCATCGAAAATGGGTATAAGGGTGATGAAACATTTCTCCCGCTTCACCCGTTCTTTTAGCAATAATGATGAAGACGGCAAAAAATTAACTAACTGGGCCCGGCAAAAACTTAAATCAACCGACATCGATCTTATTCTTTGCGGGCATGATCATATTCCTCGATGTAAAGAATTTCCTTTCGGAACCTATATAAATTTAGGTACCTTTTACCGGCATCGAAGCATGGTTTTTTATAATAACGGAACTCCTTCACTCGTTTTTTGGGAACACAAGACGGAGTCTTTACAAAAGTTTGAACAATAGTAGATGAGTAATTCGGATTTTGATACTGATATGGATCGTTATTTCAACGATCCGGGCTACCGCCGGAAAAAAATTGGCGGCAGTAATAACAAGAAAAAAGCCAAGGTTTATCCCGGCGGCGTTACAAAAAAAGACATCCTTAAATGGACTGGCATCACGCTTGGGGTGCTTCTGCTTGCCTTGGCGGGTTTTATTTTCTATTTATTTCAGGGCTTGCCCTCGGTTAAAGCGCTTGAAAATCCGCAAACAGCGATTGCCTCAGAAGTAGTGAGTGCCGACGGCGTTGTTCTCGACCGTTTCTATACTGAGAACCGGACGTATGTGCCTATCGAAAAAATTTCTCCTCATGTTATAAATGCGCTTGTCGCTACCGAAGATCATCGTTTTTATACTCACTGGGGCATTGATATGATCCGGACGCTTGCGGTGCCCTGGCATTTGCTTCATGGACGTATTCAGGGCGGTTCAACCATCACTCAACAGCTGGCACGTAACCTTTATAAAAAAATCGGGCGAGAATTTTCCATCATCCGAAAACTGCGTGAAATGATTACCGCAGTCGAACTGGAGCAAAATTATACCAAGCGCGAAATCATCGAAATGTATTTGAATACGGTTGAATTTCCCAATAGCGCTTTTGGTATTCAGGCCGCCGCCTACACGCATTATGGAAAGGATGCAAGCGATTTAACCATTTCACAGGCAGCCACGCTCGTAGGTTCTTTGAAAGGCGTTTATCTTTTCAACCCGCGTATTAATCCCGAAAATTCTATTGGCCGCCGCAATATTGTATTGATGCTGCTTAACCGGCATGGCTTTATCTCTGATGTGGCTTATCAAAATTTGCGAAAAAAACCTATCGCCCTAAACTATCATCCCCCATCAGAAGCAGGTCAGGAAAATCGGTATTTTGGAGTGTATGTGCGAAAGCAAATTGAAGGATGGCTCACCGAAAACGGCTACAATTTATATACGGATGGGCTCACCATTCACACAACAATCAATTCAAGATTGCAGCAGTACGCCGAAATAGCGCTTCGAAAAAAACTTGATTATATCCAGGGCGTCTTTGAAGATGAATGGACGACTCCCGGGGGCGAATTCATGGACCAGTACTGGAATAATTATCATTACCTGAGAAGTTTCATCCGTGAAACCGACCGCTACAAAAATGCTTTTTCAAAATATAATACTGATCAGGAATCGGTAGTTTTTGAGAAGCTTTTCGCCGACACTGCTTTTATTAAGCATGTGAAACATGAATTTACAAAATTAAAAGCCGGATTTGTGGCCATTGATCCCACGAACGGCCATATTTTAGCCTGGGTTGGAGGCGCTGATTACAGTGAAGTTCAGTTCGATCATGTTTACCAGTCCACGCGGCAAGCGGGCTCAACATTTAAACCCTTTGTCTATACCGTAGCCATCGCCAATGGTTATAAGCCGTATCATAAATTTTCAAAATATCCGTCGGTATTTTACAGCAAAAATGGAACCGCCTGGAAACCAAAAAGTTTTCATATTCCTGAAGGTCCCGAAATGATCAGCCTGCGCGAAGGACTTGCCCGCAGCCTGAATAATGTTACCATTAACTTGATGGCAGAACTGGCGGGAGCACCTAATTCAAACCGCTTGGGTGATTTGATTCCGGCAGCGAAGAAAGTCAAACAAATGGCCATCAATTTCGGTATTGATATGTCAGGAACGCCCGCTTATCCTTCTATTGCTTTGGGAACCGCTGAAGTGTCGCTGCTTGAGCTGGTCAGTGCCTACACCACTTTTGCCAATCGGGGCGTACATATCGAGCCTATTGCCATTACCCATATCGAAGATAAGCAAGGTAATATCATCAAAGAATTTCATCCCGAATATCGCCAGGAAGTTATCAGTCCCGAAACGGCATACATCATGATTGATATGATGCGTGGAGTGATTCGCGGTGGTGAAGATTATTATGGAACCGGAGTTCGGCTGCGTAATACTTACGGCGTTCGCCAGGATGTGGCCGGGAAAACGGGTACATCTCAAAACAGTGCCGATAACTGGTTTGTCGCGATGATGCCCCACATTGTGATGGGGGCATGGGTTGGCGGCGCTGATCGCCGAATTACCTTCCCTGAAGATACCTGGATCGGTCAGGGCGCACGAACCGCACTGCCTATTGTAGGTAAGTTCATCAATCTGGCAACAGCCGACCCCAAGGCACCCTGGAGTTATGAAGGCTTCACTCCGCCGCCGGGATTCATCATGCCTCAGCCGCCCAAAAAGGAAGAAAGCAATGCCGAGGAACGTATTAGCTGGTAGAACTTAGCTACAGTAAGAGGATTTGTCATTCCGAGGAATTCAGTGCTTTTCTGAATGACGAGGAATCTCAAACTGTTACAAGGCGAATACTTAAATTAAAGAAAAAGCTTGCATTACGCTTGAGATCCCTCACATGCGTTCGGGATGACAGTGAGCCAAAATCGAATGGTCACAGTAAACAAAAAAAGGCAGCCTTTTTGAGGCCGCCTTTTCTACTTTCTACTTTCTACTTTCTACTTTCTACTAACTTGATATTGGCTGTGTAGAAGCCGAAATATCAACCGATAGTTTAATACGGTTTTCCGCGCGTTCAAGCGATCTTCGGGCACGCTCCGTATCGATATGTTCTTCTCCGGAAGCAAGCCGTTCAATTGCTCTTTCTTTGGATGTTTCCGCACGGACAACATCAATTTCTTCAACAGGTTCCGCTGCTTCTGCCAGCAAGGTCAGCTTATTATCAACCACTTCAACAAAGCCGCCGGTTACGGAAAACCTCTGTTCGCCCCCTGCCGCTTTACGCACAATGATTTCTCCTACTTCAAGGGTTGAAATAATATTAGCGTGAAGTGCTTTCACTTCAAAACTGCCCATCGTTCCCGGCATACGTACCCCCGTTACTTCATCATCAAATAACGAACCTTCGGGGGTGAGAATCTGTGCCTTAAAGATATTCATATTCTGTTTATTCTGCGGCTATGGCTTCTTCTTCGGCTAACAACTGATCACCTTTTTCTTCGGCTTCTTCGATCGTTCCTACCATATAGAATGCTTTTTCAGGTAAGTGATCGAGCTCACCGTTGAGAATTTTCTTGAAGCCTTTAACTGTATCATCAATACTGATGTATTTACCCGGCTGACCGGTAAACTGCTCGGCCACAAAGAAGGGCTGACTCAAAAATCGCTGAATGCGACGAGCGCGAGCTACGGTTGTTTTATCTTCATCCGAAAGTTCATCCATACCCAGAATTGCGATAATATCCTGCAAGTCTTTGTACTTTTGCAGAATCTCGATCACCTGTTGGGCCGTTTGGTAATGCTCTTTGCCAACAATATGCGGATCCAGAATCTGTGAAGAAGAATCAAGCGGATCTACAGCGGGGTAAATTCCAATCTGCGTTAATGCACGGCTCAATACCGTAGTGGAATCGAGGTGAGCAAAGGTGGTGGCCGGTGCAGGGTCAGTCAGGTCATCGGCAGGTACATAAACAGCCTGAACCGATGTAATAGAACCTTTTTTGGTGGATGTAATTCGCTCTTGCAAATCACCCATTTCGGTAGCGAGTGTAGGCTGATAACCTACCGCTGAAGGCATTCGTCCCAGCAGGGCCGATACTTCGGACCCGGCTTGGGTGAAACGGAAAATATTGTCAATAAAGAGCAAAATATCGCGAGACACTTCATCACGAAAATATTCGGCAACGGTAAGTCCGGTAAGTGCAACACGCAGACGTGCTCCCGGCGGCTCATTCATCTGTCCGAATACAAAGGTCACTTTAGAATCTTTCAGCTGATCTTTGTCAACCTTTTCAAGATTCCATTCGCCTTTTTCATAGTCTTCCTGGAATTTTTCACCGTAATCAATAATTCCGGCTTCGAGCATTTCACGCATCAGGTCATTTCCTTCACGCGTACGCTCACCAACGCCGGCAAATACCGACAACCCGCCGTGGCCTTTGGCAACGTTATTAATAAGCTCCTGGATAAGTACCGTTTTACCTACTCCGGCACCACCGAAAAGGGCAATTTTACCCCCTTTCGCATAAGGACAAAGCAAATCAATAACCTTAATACCGGTTTCAAACATTTCGGTTGAGGTCGCCAGATCTTCAAAATCGGGCGCAGGACGGTGAATAGGATAACGCTCATCTCCTTTTGGTGCTTCAAGGCCATCAATAGGCTCACCAACCACATTAAAAACGCGTCCGAGAATGTCTTCACCAACGGGCACAGAAATCGGGGCGCCTGTATTTATTACTTCCGTTTCGCGAACCAAACCATCGGTAGAATCCATAGCGATGGTACGAACCCGGTTTTCACCGAGGTGCTGGGCAACCTCCAGATATAGTTTTGATTTGTCTTCGCGTTCAATATAAAGCGCGTTGAGTACGGCGGGGATTTCTCCTTCATCAAAATCCACGTCTACAACGGGGCCAATAACCTGTGCAACGGTTCCTTTATTCATTATTTATAAATCGATTGTATGATTAATTGTTGAATATTCGCTTAATAAAACTCAATATTCTATGCCTTTTCAGGCCGCAAAAGTTAGCCTTTTTCTTATGAAATGGCAAGGCTAATTGATTGATAATTTATGATCGTAGATTAATGATTAGAGCAAAACCAGGAGTATAAAAGCTCTTCGCAAATCTTTAATCGTTACTCTTAGGTCTTCAAACAGAACGTTCGTAAATGCAACATCATCCGAAACACAGTGAGTAAATCACAAATTACTTATTAATTTTTAAAATCCGGGTTAGCAAGTCCCCTCCTAAAACTGTATTTTTTGCAATCTGTT
>DASSAY010000200.1:0-3750 GCA_035699185.1 Balneolaceae bacterium
TTATGAACAGTAAAAAAATAAAATTTCCCGGCAGCCAAAATGGAGAACTTTCTGCGCGGATTGATGAACCTGATGAAGGAGCAAGCAAAGGAACGGTTCTTTTTGCCCATTGTTTTACCTGCGGCAAAAACCTCCGGTCAATTAATCATATCTGTCGCGCACTTACCGAGCATGGAATGGGCGTTTTTCGATTCGATTTTACCGGGCTGGGTGAAAGCGAGGGCGATTTCTCGGAAACTGATTTTTCATCAAACGTTGAAGACCTGGTGGCAGCGGCTTCTTATATGAAAGATGAATGGCGTGCTCCTGATTTGCTCATCGGGCATTCGTTAGGCGGGGCGGCCGTGTTACAGGCAGCAAACCTGATAGATACCGTAGAAGCAGTAGCCACAATTGCAGCCCCTGCCAACCCGGGACATGTAAAGCATCTGCTTGAGGATAAAATCGAGGAAATTAAACAAAGGGGAGTAGCAAGAATCCGGCTGGCGGGACGTACATTCACTATAAAAGAACAGTTTCTGAATGACCTGAAGGCGCAGAATATGGACAGCATCATTCGAAACCTGGACAAAGCCCTCCTTATTTTCCATTCACCGATTGATGAAACAGTAGGTATTAGTAACGCGGCTCATATTTACAAAGCAGCCAGGCATCCCAAAAGTTTTATTTCACTGGATGAAGCCGATCACCTGCTCACTAACGAGGAGGATGCAAAATATGTAGGTTCTGTAGCCGCGGCCTGGGTAGACCGGTATTTATGAATTATAAATAAGCCCAAAATAATGATAAGCATCGTTTTAAGTGATCGATGCTTATCGTTCAAGTAAACGATGCGCATCATTTTTTATTCACAGGTTTTTCTTTTCTCGCTTCTAAATATTCCTTTATCAACGGCCAAATTACAAAATATAGTGGGGTTGACAGTAAACAGTATATTTAGAATTTTCTCATTAACTTATTGAAAAGATATTCCAATATTTCTGCTTAGAAGTTTTCCATGACATATAAAGAAGAAATTAAGCTTCACATAAAAAATATGGTATGTCCCCGGTGCATTACGGTAGTGCGTGAAACGCTGGAAGATATCGGATTCACGGTTCGCGAAGTAGAGCTGGGAAAGGCCGTGGTGAATGATGAACCGGGAATTTCTATATCAACGGTTGATGAGCAGTTGCAAAAGCATGGTTTTGAGCTTATTCAGGGCAAAGATCAGCAGCTGGTTGAGCAAATCAAGACCCTGCTCATTCAATATGTGCAAGAACTGGAAGAATCGGATGAAGTGCCCAAACTATCGGATTATTTGACTGACCAATTGCACCAAAATTACTCTTCATTAAGCTCATCCTTTTCGCAAAGTGAAGACATCACCCTTGAAAAATACCTGATTCATTTAAAGATAGAGCGGGTGAAGGAATTGCTTTCCTATAATGAATTAACCCTCAGCGAAATAGCTTACAAACTCAGTTACAGTAGCGTTTCCCATCTTTCTAATCAATTCAAGCAGATCACCGGCATGTCGGTTACCGACTATAAAAAAGCCAAAGATTCCTTTCGTCGGCCATTAGATGGAATAGAATAGAACGCGGATGAAACGGATTAACACGGTAAAAAAATTAGTGTAATCAGCACAATCAGCTTTAATCTGCGATCCCAATAATTCTATAACAATCATCAAGAATTCTATAACGCGTGGTATGGGCGAGTGCGATATATTGGCCATGGAAATTAGAAAAACCTGAATAAAACCATGACTACAATGAAGAATTCAATACTCAGAATATCTGGCATGTCCTGTAGCGGCTGTGCTAATACGGTAGAACAGGCCATCGCTGAATTGGAAGGAGTAACGGGCGTATCCGTTAACCTGGAAAATGGTTCAGCTTCAGTGAAATATGAAAATGATACATTAACTATTGACGACTTTGAAAGAGCGGTAGAAGCAGCAGGCTATGGTTTTGAAGGAGCTGAATGATGATGACTACTTAAGCCCACTCGGGATGAACCCACCCTAAATCCCTCCCTATGCCGCAAAAAACGGGACTTATTTTCTTAATCTCGGTATTCAGTTAAGTAAAGAGCCACTCCTTCCTTGTCCCGATGCTTTTTATCGGGAGAGGGAAGGAGCCGGAGGATGGGTCCCCAAAGCAAAAATTGATTTAACGGTTGAAATATTATGGAACAGTTAAAAATAAAACACCAAAAAACACTGAAAATAGAAGGTATGCACTGCGCAAGCTGTGTTTCAGCAGTGGAAAAATCGCTTAAAAAGGTTGATGGTGTTGAGAGTGCTTCCGTAAACCTGGCCACAGAAACCGCATCCGTATCTTTCGATGATGATTTGGTAACGGATCAAGATCTAAAGCAAGCGGTCGAAAACGCAGGCTATGCTGTGGCCGAGGAAGAAGCTCAAACGCGTACGCTTAAGGTAGAAGACATGCATTGCGCCAGCTGTGTAAATACGGTTGAAGATTGGCTCATACGGCTGGAGGGCGTTCAGGAAGTGAATGTTAACCTGGCAACGGACACAGTGAAAGTAACCTTCACTGGAAATCTTACACTTGATGATTTTGAGCAGGCCGTGGAAAGCGCGGGTTACCAACTGTTGCGCCCCGAGTATTCGGGGAATACCGGTCAGCCCCAGGCTGAAAGCCACCGGCAGCGCTCACAAAATAAGCTGGATAAGGCGAAATCACACATGTGGCGGGCGTGGGCGCTGACCATTCCTCTCATGCTGTGGATGCTTCCCCACATGATTTGGGATTATGCTTTCCTGGGTATGACCGGCATGGAAATCGGAATGATTGTGCTTTCGGGTATCGTCATTTTTGTCCCCGGCTGGGAAACGATTCGCAGCGCGTGGAAGTCCGCCAAAAACGGTACGCCCAATATGGATGTTCTTATTGCTATGGGCTCGTTGGCCGCGCTTTCTACCGGAGTTGTGGCACTGCTTCATCAGTTTGGTTTAGCGCCCAACTTTCACAGCTTCGCGGGAGTGGCCGGAATGATTATGGCTTTCCATTTAACGGGACGATATATCGAAACCAAGGCAAAAGGACGCGCTTCGGATGCCATTCAAAAACTCATGACGCTGGAAGCAAAAGAAGCCGTTGTTGAAAGGAACGGTGAAGAGATCAATATCCCCGTTCAGGAATTGCAGATTGGTGATGTGATGGTCGTTCGTCCTGGGGAAAAGATTCCTACCGACGGAGAAGTAATTGACGGCAAAAGCAGCGTGGATGAATCCATCGCTACCGGGGAGTCTATGCCGGTATCGAAAAGCAGGGGAGATGAAGTGATCGGCGCCACCTTGAATAAAAACGGCATGCTGAAAGTGAAAGCGAGCAAAGTAGGCAAGGATACGTTTTTGAGCCAGGTCATAAAAATGGTCGAAGAAGCGCAAGGCTCTAAAGTGCCTATCCAGGAATTTGCAGACCGCATCACCGCTGTATTTGTACCCGTAGTCTTGGGTATTGCGCTCTTAACCTTGCTTTTATGGCTAATTTTCCCCGCATTCTTTGGTTCTGTAGCAAGTTGGGCCGCCGGATTTATTCCGTGGATTAATCCCACAATGGGCGCTACCGCTTTGGCCTTTTACGCCGCCATCGCTGTGCTCGTGATTGCGTGTCCTTGTGCCTTAGGACTTGCTACACCCACCGCATTAATGGTCGGTTCGGGCATGGGCGCTGAAAACGGAGTGCTCATCCGAAAGGGTGAAGCGATCCAGCTGATGAAAGATGTGGATACCATCAT
>DASSAY010000201.1:0-8014 GCA_035699185.1 Balneolaceae bacterium
ATAGGGAAAGCATTCTTGAGTATAAAGAAATAATTAGATTGTGGAATGGGATTTACATTCGATTCCTTACAAAAACAGTCACCAAACTACAGCAAATTATAGCCCGCTACCTCACTCTTACCCTCGGTCTCTTCCCGTCTAAAATAATAGATCACTGCACCTGCCAGCAAAGCGATTGCTCCGGCGATGAGGTTGGCGGTGGTGGTACTGGCCAGTAACACCGCGCAAATGATCAAAGCGGCGATGGGAATGGCATAGCCGCCGGGAAGCTGAATGGAATTGGGCTGGTCGCCAAAGCGTCTGCGAAGGAAGGGGACAGCCACCGCGGTGCCTACGTAAGTAGACATTCGCGCGATGATGGAAAGCATAGCCAGCTGAACAAACGAACCGGATAAAGCGAGTACCAGTGCCAGGGCTGTTTGTGTGATGATTGCCGCAGCCGGCGTTTTATAATCGGGATGAATGTCTCCCATCTTCTTGGGTCCGTAGCCGTCTTTCGAAAGCGCAAACAAATAGCGGGGGCCTATCAAGGTGGTATTGCCCGCATTACCGCCGATGGAGATGATGGCGCCGATGCCCATGAGCACGGCTCCGAAACCGCCAAGAAATACCAAAGCAGAGTCAGTCAGCGGCTGGGATGATTCCGCGAGGCCGGGGAAAGTGCCGACGGCTACTAACTGAACAAGTGCATACATTAGCGTTACACAGATGATCATTTCAATCAACGCGAAGGGAACATCGCGCTGGGGATTTTTATATTCGCCTGCGGCGGCGGGGGTGTTTTCAAAACCCGCGTAGGCAAACAGAAGCAGCAGGGACGCTTCACCGAGCGTGCTTATTTCGGGGAGTTGCATGCCGCCTAAAGAATTCCAGTCGATGAAGAAGAAACCTATGCCAATAAACAGAAGAAGGGGAACGGATTTAGCAATGGTAAGGGCCACGGCAACACGCGCTCCGGGTTTTACGCCTACCACATTCACCCAAGCGAGCAAGATGAGCAAGCCTACAATAACGAGGGTTCGTTCCCAGCTTGGCAAGGTCAGATCAAACTGCATGCCTAAGAAATGGACGCTCCCGACGTGCCATACTTCGGCCGCGGCAGGCCATATAAATCCGAACGCCAGCGCGAATCCGGCCGATAGTGCGGCCACCGATGCTACGCGGGCTATCCACGTCATCCAGCCCACTTCAAACCCTATAAAATCACCAAAAGCTTCACGCGTATAAAGGTATCCGCCCCCGGCTTCGTCAAAATAGCTGGAGGCTTCAGCGAAACATAATACCAGCAATCCCACGGCAATACCCGCAATGATGATGGCTCCGATACTCAACACCCCGAGCAGGGCGGCAGCGGCTGCCGGCAGTAAATAAATTCCGCTTCCGATTACGTCGTTAAATGCCAGCCCCACCAGTTCCCAGCGGGAGACGGCGCGAACCATTTGGGGTTCGGAATGTTCTTTTTGATTCATAATAGTAGTAGTAAGACAAAAGTAGTAAGTAAAAAGTAGTGCATGCCAAACAGGAGGACCGGGGACAGTTGACGGCTGACGGTAAAATTGATCTTCTGTCTTCGGTTTCCCTTCAATATCAAGAAAACTGCTTTTCCTGTCAAATAGCCGATCAATCGGCTTCGCGGATCACTCTCCTGTTTCTCCAGAATTCGGTTAAAACAGGCACCACCGAAAGAAGAATGATGACAATGACTACGAGCCCGAAATTCTTTTTGACAAAAGGAAGGTTTCCGAAAAAGTAACCGCCGAAGGTGAAAAGGCCCACCCATGTTATGGCGCCAACCACATTGTAAAACAAAAAACGAGGGTAATCCATGGTGGAAGCACCGGCTACAAAAGGGGCGTAGGTGCGGACGATAGGCACAAAACGAGCTACGAAAATCGTTTTTCCGCCATATTTGGCAAAAAAGTTCTCGGTGCGTTCTAAATATTCGAGCTTAAGCACTTTGGCATCTTTTTTAAAAATACGAATGCCCATATAAGAGCCTGCCCAGTAGTTGATGGTATCGCCCAGAATAGCCGCCGCTGTTAAAAGAAGAAAGATGATGAGGGGATTCAAGGGCCCGTCGGCACTGAGGGCTCCTGCCGCGAAGATGAGTGAATCACCCGGTAAAAAAGGGGTGACTACGAGCCCTGTTTCGGCAAAAATGATGAGAAACAGGATGCCGTAAGTCCAGTTTCCGTAATGGGCGATCATCACCTGCAGGTGATCGTCAATGTGCAGGATAAAGTCGATAAGGGATTTCAGCCATTCCATCTACATCAGTCTTTAACGGGTGGCGGAGATAACTGGCCTTTCAGCGGATAGCCTTCAGAGCGGTTCACGTAGGTTGCGGCGGTAATATCACCCACCACGTTGACAGCGGTTCGGCACATATCCAGAATGCGGTCAACACCCAAAATGATACCGATCAGCGCGGGGTTCACCCCGATAGAAATAAGAATGATTACGATATACGGCAATGAGCCGCCGGGTACACCTGCCGTGCCGATGCCTCCTAAAATAGCCAGGTAGGCTACCCCAATTTGAGCGGCCAGCCCGAGATCAACCCCTGCAAGTTGCGCAATGAATATCACGGTAACACCTTCATATAATGCCGTACCGTTTTGATTAGCCGTGGCGCCTATCGTCAGTACGAATGAATTGATTTTTTCAGAAACCCCCAGGTTTTCTTCCGACTCGCGTAATGCGGTAGGCAAAGTAGCATTGGATGAGGACGTTGAAAAAGCGGTAATGGCGGTTGTTTTAACACGCCGGAAAAAATCGATCGGAGACAAAGCCGAAAGGTAGTAAACGGAAGCGGAATAGACGACGGCTGCATGAATGAACAATCCGCCCAGCACCGTTACAATAAACCATAGTAACGCCACAAGCAGGTCCATACCAAATGAGGCTACACTGCTGAACACCAGACAGGCAACCGCATAAGGAGCCAGCCACATAATAGCATTTATAATTTTGACTGATATCTCAAATAAGGCCTCAAAAAAACCAATGAACGGAGTGGCCGTTTTCTTATCGACCAAGGTGGTGGCAATGCCCAATATGATGGCAAAAAACATGAGGTGAAGCAGGTTGGGCAGGCCTACCAGGGCATCGAAGGGATTTCTGGGAATAATTTTGCTAAATATTTGCGTAAGTACGGGTATACTGGCGTCGTCCATAGCGGCTTTGTCGGCCTCGGCCTGGCTGACAAGAGCGGTAGCTCCGGCGCTGTATTCTGCTTGCAATGCGGCTGCCGTTTCAGCCGAAACAGTTTTACCGGGCTGAATCAAATTAACCATAGTAACGCCTATTACCACTGATATGCCCGATATAATAAGCACATAAAGAAATGTTTTTAAGCCTACTTTTCCCAGCTTTTTTACATTGCCCATGCCGGCAATGCCTATAATTATGGCTGATAATATGAGCGGAATCACAATCATCAACAGGAGGCGCAGCCATACTTGTCCGAGCGGTTGAGTGATGTTCTCAATAACCCAGTTAAGGTTGCTGTTTTGCGGGCCTAACGTAAGTGAACAAATAAGGCCGGCAATCAAGCCAACGATAAGGCCGGTGATGATTTTGGTGTGCAGCTCCATTCCGCCGCCCTGGCCCATTTCATCTTCTACGTCTTCGCCAAATTTGTCTTCGTAATTATCGATGTCTGAATGGTTTGCCATAAATGCCTGATACTAAATTTTTTTCTTAGCCTGTCTGTAGAAAAGTCGCGCAAAATATAATTCGCGCGTCAATATATATAACTGGAACCTTGAACACAAAAAGAGAGGGCTGATTGTTGTAATTTTTTATGAAAGGAGAAAACTATTGGGGAAGATCTATTTTCTTTAAAGTTGTCATCCCGAACGGATGTGAGGGATCTCAAACATTGATACCGTTTTTGCCTTAATCTACGTCCTCTCTCTTTATCACGTTTGAGATCCCTCTTCCCCAAAAAGCGGGTCATCGGGATGACAGACTTCATGCTGTGAAGGAGTTGTACTCCTGAACCGGAAAGCGGGAGTCAACTCCCTTTGAGCTATTTTATTTATTAAATTTTTAAGCCGTCTCTGTGGCTTCGCGTGCTTTCTTTCTTCGTCAGCACATAAAAGCGAACGTTGTGCAAAATGGCGGCGATGGTGAGCCCCGCGATAAGGCCGATCCAGAGGCCCTGGGGGCCCACTCCCTTCATAATCCCCAAATAGTAACCGAGCGGCAGGCCTACCAGCCAGTAGGCGATAAGGTTTACGATCATCGGGATTTTGGTGTCTTTGAGTCCGCGTAAAGCGCCGTAACTGCTGACCTGCAATCCATCAAAGATTTGGAAAATAGCTGCCATATAAAGCAGGCTGACAGCGACTTCTTTTACGGCAGCATCATCTGTATAAATATCGGTGATGGCGGCGGGGAAAAGGTAAATGATGATTCCTGTACAGCTCATAAAAAGCGTAGCCAGCCCGATGCCCACGTAACCGCGATAGCGTGCATCCGGAATGGAACCCTTGCCGATGGCATTGCCAACACGAGTGGTGATGGCGGTTGAAAGCCCGAAGGGAACCATAAACATCATCGCGGCGAAATTAATCGCTACCTGGTGGCCGGCTACGACTACGGCACCGAGTGAACTCATCAGCAGGCTGACAAACGCAAACAAACTGACTTCCATAGTGGAACTGAGACCAATGGGAATGCCGATGCGCAGAATTTCTTTAGCATAATGCCAGTCGGGCAGTTTTATGGATGAAAAAATATCAAACCGTTTGTAAGGCTTGTAATTCATCGTAAAAATGAGCATTCCTAAAAACATCACAAAACCGGAGATAGCCGAGGAATATCCGGTACCGGCAGCTCCCAATTGCGGAAAGCCTAACTTGCCGTACATTAAAATGTAATTTCCCGGGATGTTTACCAGAAGTCCCAGCAGGGCTGCATACATGGCGGGACGGGTAACGGACATCCCTTCATTAAAAAAGCGCAAAGCCATATAGCCGAAGATGGCAAAAACGCCCCACGAAATGGCATTCAGGTAGCTCTGGGCAACGGGGATGATGCTTGGGGTGACGTCGAGAAAAATCATTACAATCTCGAGGTTGCGGAGCAGGAAAAAGATAGGGACAGCCAGAATCTGACTCAACCAAAGGGCTTGACGTACGTTTGTCCCAATTTCATCTAAATTCCGGGAACCTACAAGCTGGGCGATGATGGGCGTAACGGCCATCAAAATGCCGGCGGCCAGCATGATGAGCGGGGTGAAAACAGCGCCGCCCACCGCTACGGCAGCGAGCGTCTGTGCCGAGAGATTTCCCGCCATCACCGTATCCACAAAGTTCATCGACATCTGCAAAAGCTGAGCAATAATCACCGGCAGGCCGATTTTGAGCGTCAGTCCGGCCTCTTTGCGAATGTTATGCTTTTCTGATTTGAAGTACGAAAACACAGGGATGAATCATCTGGAATTTTAGAATCGCGTATGGTACGAAAAGTGGCGGGTAAAAGACAGGGGGAACCGCAGAATAATGAACAAGGAATTTCGAATGATGAAGTTCAGATATCAGCTGTGAGGGAGTTGTACTCCCGAACCGTTCAGTAATGTCAAGAATGGACTGTGGAATGAGTGGAAAAAGTCAATTAATTATACGAGATTAAAGTGAGGTTTTTATCAAAAAGGGGGTATATGGGAAAAAAACGATCTATTTTTTTATTAATTGGGTTTGGGCTGTTAATGACTTTAGCTTCTTGCGAGTTACTGGGCATTGGCGGGGGTGATGAAATAGATGATAAAAAAGAGGAGCTCCCCAAACCGGAGTTAATGTGGAAAAACAGCTTTTTTAGCGAACTTAACGGTCCTGATCCCATTATTGGAGATAGTAGTGTATATGTGGCAGGAAGTTATGGCTTAAGACGCTTTTCAGCAGTAGATGGAGAGGGTGTTTGGGCATCATCTTTTGATATCCCTACAAAGGTAGTAACAATGCTGTATGATGAAGAAAATCTGTATTTACGCTGTGAACATTCAATAAGAGCCTATAGCAAAGCGGATTGGAACGCTGTTATGGAATACAGCTATTGAAGATACCATAAAGGCAGACAGATTAGTCGCGGGAACTTCACTAATCGACCAGTCAGAAACACATTTATTTGTTGGTACACAAGAAAGGGTGTTGATAATAAATAAGCAGGGACTGATAGAGTATGAAGTTATACCAGAAGTTCCAGGCGGTTATGTAAATCAATTCAATAAACCCGTGGTTTCAAAGTCCGGAGAAAGGCTTTATGTTTTAAGCTCCTATGAGACAAGTTCGGGAGTAAATGGCCGCGTCACTGCTTACAGCCTGGCAAGTGAGTCTCTTTTATGGAGAAAAGACCTTTCCTTTCCATTACCGCATATTGTGGACTTTCTTGCACCTATATTGCAGTTAAAAGAAGCAGGTAATAAGGTGGTAGTAATGACTGGCCCTGCCATAATTGCTCTTAATACTAAAACGGGAGAGCCAGTATGGACTTATTTATTTTATGAAGGCCGAACTGATATTAACGCAGGTAGTAACCTCACTTCTCAAAAAGGCTATGTATATGCTGTGGAAACGACAAATCTTGTAAAGCTTGATCTTGACGGGCGGGAAATATGGAAAATTCCTACAGGAGGTTTAGTAGAACGCCTTTTTATAGCCGATGGTAATCTTTACTTTTCTACCGGTCTTTTGCCGCAGATCATTACCATGCATAGTGTAGATGCAAGAACCGGAAAGTTAAATTATCAATTTTCATCTTCTGATAGTGGAATTGAAGGAAGTTTTTCTTCCGCTTTTGATGCTTCCGATAAGTATTTGGTAAATATTGGCCTTCTAAAAATATACGGTTATAGACAGCCTGAATAAGAATAGACTATGGAAAATGCATTATCTTTTTTTCTCTCGGGTATTGTATTCATTCAGCTGTTAACAGCTTGCTCGGTAACAATGCCGGTTAGTGAAACGATAATGTTTCAGGAAACGGAAAGAGAGCAGCCGGATAAATCGGATACAGGTTTATTTCCGCAACCGAATTACCGGAAATATAATCGCAGCGATTCTCATAGGCAGAGTGCGTTAAGTTTTTCCATTCGTCCCGTCTTGGAAAATGAACTGGCCTATGCTAAAGCCCGGTTTTCAGCTTATGTGCAGGAGAAAAAGCAGGAGCCGGATATCGAAGATTCAGACTTTCGGATTGCCAATCCCATAAATCGCGCTTTTGCGGTCCCCATATACCTTATAGAATCTGATGGATTTGCGCTTTCAGGTAAAGTGGGTATTCCTGTTTTGGGGATGGATATGACCGTTAAAACGTTTAGAAATACCTTTGTTACCCTTAACTTAAGTATTGCATCGGGAGAACTTATAGTACAGCAGCGCCTGCTAAATAATGAGAAGATTGGAATGAGCCTGGGCATCTATGTCCGCTCGCAGCGCCGCTGGTTGCAAGTAATCGAAGGGCCGGATGAATCTTTTGGGCTAAGTACGATCTTTTCTCTCTTATCTCCGGCCCGGGTCTATTCTAATACAACTATCGGAATCAGGCCGGTATTTTATATCCCAGTGGGAAATGCTTATCTGCATGCTGTTATCGCTCCGGGATATGTAACAAACCTTGAGCAGTTTACTGTAAATGTTGGAATATCTTTAGGCTTTGAAATTTGATGCGACAATCCGGTATTCTGACCAGTCATCCCCCTGCGCCGCCTTCTTCCGTAGGAATGCCTTCGGCAAAAGGGTGACATTCCTGCTATGTGAGTTCGAGATAAGATATCTATTGCAGTTGGCTTCAGCCAACTGATAAAGTGATCAACTAAGAATGGGCTTTAGCCCCACATTCCTTTTATGTGGCTAAAGCCACTTTTTTAACATTCATTTATCAGTCAGCTAAAGCTGACTGCAATAGATGTATTTTAAACTTTCTGAATATGAAAATCACTATCTCGAACTCATGTTATAATAAAATTAATGCTAACTTTTTAATGATTGTCACTGGCATCCAGTATCTG
>DASSAY010000202.1:0-2771 GCA_035699185.1 Balneolaceae bacterium
AATTGATGCCACAGTGATTTATTACGGACGATTGGTCACTGATGCCGAACGTCTCGCTACACTGGAAATGCCGGTACTTGCTTTCTTTGGAGCCAAAGATGAAAGCATCCCCAAGGAGCAGATAAAACAGTTTGAAGCGGCCCTGAATGAAGCGGGAGTTCCTAATTCAATCCATATTTATGAAGATGCGGGACATGCTTTCGCAAACCCTTCGGGAACGCGCTACCAAGCTAAAGCGGCTGAGGATGCCTGGCAAAAAACGGTTGCCTTTTTAAATGAGCATTTGAAGAAATAGCCCGGTTATTACACGAAGTTTGCGAAGAATAATGTAACCTTTAGCCGCTTTGTGCATCTAATTGAATCATCCTTGCTGTTTTGAAGAAAAGCGCATCATATAATCAACATTGAAAATAATTTTAGATCTATGAGTCATACCGTAACCATTAGAAATATTGAGCCGGTAACGCACGATGTTAAACGTTTTACTTTCGATCGGCCGGACCGGTATAATTTCATTCCCGGCCAGGCTACCGAAGTTTCTATCGATAAGGAGGGCTGGCGCGATGAAAAAAGGCCGTTCACTTTTACCGCGCTCCCCGATAAGAACTACCTGGAGTTTACCATCAAAATTTATGATGACCACAACGGAGTAACCAATCAGCTGGGTAACTTGCACATCGAAGACCGGCTGATCATCCGAGAACCGTGGGGCACGATTCAGTACCAAGGCCCGGGCGTGTTTTTGGCGGGCGGCGCGGGCGTTACGCCTTTCATCGCCATTTTGCGCAGCGTCTATCAGGATGAAGAAGAGATGCACAGCAACAAGCTGATCTTTTCGAATAAAACCGAGCGGGACATCATCCTGAAAGACGAGTTTGAAGGCATGCTCGGCCCGGATTTCATCAATGTAATTACCGACCAGCCGACGGACAAGTACACCTATCTCGGTGGTTTTATTGATAAGGAATTCCTGGAAAAAACCATCGATAACTTTGACCAGCCTTTTTACGTCTGCGGCCCGCCGCCTTTTATCGATGCTATAATGGGATATTTAAAAGAGCTGGGCGCCGACGCCGAGAGCTTAGTCTTTGAAGAGTGATGTGGCTTAAGTCTGCCAAAAACACCCCTCCGATTTTCTTCAGAAGTTACTGAAGAAAATCATCTCCCCTCAAGGGGAGATAGTCCCCCTTCGAAGGGGGTGCAGGGGGATGACCGAAACGCTTACCTTCATTGTTAATTGAACATTCTTTAAAAACCTATTCATACCCATGAACATCGTTCTAATAGCCGACGGACATCCGAGAGAGTGGCCTGTTCTGGGAGCCTTAAGCCGGGATTTCCCGGAAACAACCTGGATTCATCCCACCTATGCCGTGGCTGATCCGGAGGCGAATCATCAGCCCAAAACCGTTTTGAATAAACAGCTGTCCTGGTGGTACCGGCAGTTCCGGGACCGGGTGCGGCGACGGATGACCAAATGGAAGGTGGGGCAGGCCGAACCGGATTTCAAGCAGGAAATCACCCTGCCTTATTTTGAATTAGGCCGCGAAAAAGGGCTGCAATTGCTGGATGATTTAAATCCCGATGTAATTGTGGCTTGTCGCGCGCCGATTCTGGCACCTGAGGTGTTGCAAAAGGCCAATTGGTGCGGCATCAATGTCCATTTTGGCATCCTCCCTGCTTATCGCGGTAATGACGGGCTTTTTTGGGCGGCAAAAAAACGAGATACCGAAGCGCTGGGCGGCTCCATCCACTTTCTTGAAGACGGCGTAGATACGGGCTATCTCATCGCTGATGCTTTTCCCGAACTTTCGGGACGAGAGTCAGAAACGATGATTGAGTTAAAAGTAAGTGATGTGCTCTCCCGCACGCTGGTTGAATGCCTGAAAGCCATAGAACGTGATGGCCAGGCACCGGCCGGAAAACCGCATCCGTTTGAAGGCAGAAATTACCTGGCCAGGGAACGCACTTTTACCCAGGATTTGGGATTCCTGGCAGGCAGGCTTGTCCGGCGAATGCCTGCCCAAAAAGAGCGGCAGCTGTTTTATTAAAAAGGTTAGATTATCCCAAAATTTTCTTACAGAAAAACAGGCTTGTTGAACCCACCCCGACTCCGCAAAATCACGGATCCACCCCTCCGGGGAGGGGATTTATCAAGTTCCCCTCTTGGGAGGGGACGATCAGGCGGCGTCCGGCAGTCTGATCTGGAGTGGGTTCATGGGGAAATATTTGATCCCTTTTATACAAAACTCATAATTTAATCTCTGCCGGCAAATGGTTATCTTATAAGGCTATCAAAGATATTAAATTAATTAAACTTACCGTTATGAAATTAGTTGATCCCTCAGGCAATGAGGTAACAAGCAAAAATAATGAAGGCGCTCAAGAGCTGGAAAAACAGATGTCCAGGAAAATCGAGAAGCTGCTTGAACCGGTGATGAACAAGGTTAAACTTTCCGGCGCGCAAATACCTCAGCAGCAGTTGATGCAACTCAGCTCCGCTGCCCAACAGATGCTGTTCAACAGAATGATTTATAACCTGCTTCAAAAAGTAGGGGTTGAAGATCTGAATGATGTCCTTGGAGAAGATGATGTCGAAGAGCTGGCAACATCACTCAAAAACCAGATAAAAATGGTGAACAGCAACGACCTGCAGGAGCGCATGAAACAGCGAATGCAGCAGGAAGAAAATAAAGAGAAGTAATTTCAAGGCTGGTAGGTGCCGGGCACTTGAGAAGTGCCCGGCACCTTAGCTACAAAATCAGCATGGC